>JANMVO010000658.1:0-11553 GCA_031392805.1 Rhodoferax sp.
CGTGCCCCAGCCCAGGTAAATCCCCGCATGGATCAACAATCCCAGGCCGATGGTGATCACCAATGCGATGAACAGGACATTTCGGCCATGCCCGAGCGGCCGGATCAGCAACCGCTCGGTGGCGATGCCGATCAAGCCGGCCAGGATGATTGCAACCACCAGCCCGATTGCAACCGGCATGCCGGAGGCTATCAGTGTCCCGGTCACAAACACAGCCAGGGTTCCGGTGTCGCCGATGGCGAAATTCACTGTATCGGTGGAGCGAAAAATGATCACGATGCCGAGCGCGAGCAGGGCATAGGACGAGCCGCTCACGATCCCCGAGATGATGACGGCGGGAAGGTCACCCATGGACCGGCTCCAATACTGAATTGCGCCGCAAATGTGTTGACTTGTTGTCAAACCTGCGAAGACGCCCTAGCGCTTGTTGATAGACGGCACACTGAACAAGGTCGCCAGCGCGCTGCGATACTTCGTTCGTCATCCGGCCCACACGGCTTACCATTCCTTCTCACTGTCCACGGCTTCGCCAATGATGTTCCACTTGCCGCCGGAGATCTGCACGCGCTGCAATGATGTGGTGCCCAAATGCTGCTTGGGTGAATACGTGACTGGCGGCACGATGCCGGTGTCGTAGTTGCGCAGGTTGTCCATCGACTGTACCAATGTCTGCCGGTTGATCGGACCATTGATTCGTCGCACCGCTTCAATGAAGATTTTCATCATTGCATAGCTGTTGAGCGACAGGTAATCAGGCTTCTCGCCCGGTGCCACCTTGGCGAGCGCAGCGCGGTACTCGCGCACGGCTGGCGTGTCGAGCGACGGCGGCACGGTGTAAGACACCGCCTTCAAGCCTTCCACGGAAGCACCGGCCAAATCAATCAGGGAATTGATGACAAGGCCGGCATAGCTGTAAATCTGCCCGCGGACATTTTGCAGCCGCAGTTCCTTGGCCAGGCCCACCGTCTCGCCCTGCGTCAGGAACATGGCAATGGCGTCGGGTTTCTTCGAGGCTATCTCGATTGCCATCGGCCCAAAGTCAGCGGTTCCGAGCTTGGTGCCGATGAGTTCGACCGCTATTTCAGGGTTCACGCGCTTAGCGGCCTGGGTGAACTCATTCGCCATTCGCTCATTGGCAGCGAGTGTGAGGTACACGACAACAATTTTCTTGTGGCCATCTTTCGCGGCCCAGCGCCCCACTACCTTGGCCTGTGCCTCGAGTGGAACCTGCACGCCGTAAAAATTCTCGCGGGGCGGTTTGTACCACTCTGCTGCGCCCGCATACGGATTAATGATTGGCACCTTGGCTTCACCCAGCACGTACTCCATTGCCGCCGAGGTTGCCGGGGTCCCCATGGGAACCGCGAAGGCGAAGATTTCGTCACGCGTGACGAGCTTGCGCGCTATGGCCACAGTCGCTTGCGGGTTGAATTTGTTGTCTTCGTAAATAAGGTTGAACTTGCGACCTTTGATGCCGCCTGCTTCATTGGTCGAGTGAATGGCTGCCTGCATGCCCGCAAGCAGCGGGATGCCATAGGAAGCGATCGGGCCACTGAGCGGCAGGTAAGCGCCAATTTTGATTTCAGTGTCGGTAACGCCGGGCCCTTGTTGAGCGAGAGCGACATTTGCGCCGAGCGATAGCGCGGCAGCCGCGAAGCCGGCGCTTGTGAATCGGCGGATGAATCGTATGAAATGTCTCACGGATGCCTCCATGCGCCAGTGGAAAACTGGCGCGTTGTTGTCGGTAAAAAATTCGAGTTCTCAGATCCTGATCCCGAGGGGCTAGCAGCCGAAGCAGTCCCTCGGACAGCGTCGGGGCTACCCTTCGTCTGCATCGAAGGCCGGCAGCCCTTGGCGTTGTTGCAGTTATGCTCTGGCACCCACTTTTGGGCTTCAAGATTCAAACGTGTTGAATTATCTTGCTGAACACGAGGTTTAAGAAAATTAATGTTTTGGCACGTTTATGTTGATAAAGTGAATGATTGACCATCGGCACTTTGGTTTCGCCGAGCACCTATTCGACGGTTGCTGCCGATTAAAGCACGGCAAATAGCGCCGCAATTGCAAACACCTCATCGCAAGGCGGGCCTGCTCTGGCGTGCTGCGATCCAGCCTTGAATGCGGCCAGGCAGTGTTGTAGCAGACAACGGCATTCTCCAGCAACTGGCGCTTCCAATCTAACGCTTCCAATTGGTGATCTGGTTAGCGTGCGGCTGAAACTTTTGGCAAAGCTGGGCCATCGATTTGTCTCCACGCAATGCCGCACGGGCCACTCGTGCCTTGAACGCAGGCGTGTGGGTGCGCCTGATATGACGCGCTGATTTCTTGATCCTTGGCAACTCCTGACTGCACAGACAACCGCAGCCAAGCTTTGTGCCCGGAGTTTCCATTTTTAGCGACGTTGAGATTTCCGAGGCCACTTCTCACGACCAGTGTGCCGGTGATTGCGGCGAATTGGGTGTCAGAATTGCGTGTCATTTGGCAGCAGAAAATATTCAGGGTGAGGCAGGGACTCAGGGGCCGAGGCTCAATTCCCCAACACCGCCTGCAAAAACCGCCCGATGTCAGCAATCTCATGCGGGTGCACGCTGTGCGGCATGGGGTAGGTATGCCACTGCACTTGGTAGCCAAGGCTGGCAAGGGCGTTGCGCGACGCTTCAGCGCGGCTGATGATCACCATCGGGTCCTGCGTGCCGTGCGCCATGAAGATCGGCGTGGCCTGGTTGGGGGCGCTGCGCTCGGCGGCCAGCGTGCTGGCCAGCGGCAGATAGCCGGACAGCGCCATGATGCCGGCCAGGCGCACGGGATGTCGCAAACCGGTGTGCAGGGCCATGGCGCAGCCCTGATAGAAGCCCGCCAGCACGATGGACGTGCTGGCGATGCCGCGTGCCACCTGATTGGCAATCAAGGCTTCAATCGCCAGGCCTGAGTGGTGAATACCGGCGGCGTCTTCCCGCCGAACCAGTTCGGTTCCCAGAATGTCGTACCAGGCCGGCATGACGTAGCCATTGTTCAAGGTGACCGGAATGCTCGGCGCGTGTGGAAAAATGAAGCGGATGGGCGGGCAACCGGCCAGGTCAAGCTCGGGCACCAGGCCGGCGAAGTCATTGCCGTCAGCGCCCAGGCCGTGCAGCCATATCACGGCGGCGGTGGGGTTGGGTGCGCTTTCAATTTGAATGCAGGGCAGAAGTGTGGTCATGGCAGGGTCGGCAGGGGGTTGCGGGGCGATTGACAAGTGGGCTTGGGCGGCATGCAGGCAACATGAGAAATGATTGAGCCATCGAATATAGCAATCGTGCTTGGAGGCGCGCGGGAAAACATAAAATCCTCATAACTATTTTTCACGCACTGATGACTTTCTTGTCTCTTTCAATGCTGCATTGTCGCCCCGGATTGCCCTTCCTGTTGGCACTTATCTGTCGGCGCTGGTCGACCGGTCTGCTGCTGGCTGTGACAATGTTGGGAGCCAATGCCCAGCCCGCAGGCGGCATGGGCGTGCAACTGGTGCAGCGCATTGACGACGTTCTGTACGGGGTTGACCCGATATCGCTGGCCATCCTCAACAACCGCTATGTGTCAGGCGTGCTGGTGCGAGTCAATGCCAGCCAGCCCACCCCGGTGCTGGGCTACAGCCACTTTGTTGCGGACTGCCAGGGCCCGCAGCGCATGGCGATTGTTTCATCAGCGCAATCGACGGTTGAGCTGACACCACAGGGCTCGTCGGCACGGGCGCGCTATGAGGCGGCGAAAGCGGCGGTATATGCGCCGGTGGAGGGCGTGCGGTTTTCAAAGGCGTCGATGCTGGACGGAAGCCGTTTGGTGGCCGGGTTTGCCTGTAGCAGCACCCAACGCCCGGCACGTACCGCACAAATTGCCAAAGAACTGTTTGAGAACGGTGGGCCTGCGGACATGCGCACGGCGCTGTGCGATCTGCAACCTGATGGTGGCGTTGAAACGCGTGAAGACGTTGAGGTGCGCTATAGCGATTCCGAAAAAGTGGTGGCGGTTAACAACCAGTGGTTGAGCTCGGGCCGCGTCTCTAATGCCGAGATCAGTTTTGGCAGCGGCGGTGCCCGCTGGCGCATTGACCGCAACACGGCCGAAGCCAGCCTGGTCACCGCAGGCGGCAAAGTTATTTTTGCCGGCTCGTGTGCAGCCAAAGAAGGCAAGGCTGACGGCAAGCCCTGACGCCGGGCCCAGGAAAGGGCGTGTGCAGCTTATGCGAGCAAAGCCTGCGCAAACTCCCGTGCATTGAAGGTCTCCAGCTCTTCAAGTTTTTCGCCCACGCCGATGAAATAGACTGGAACTGGCCGCTCACGCGCAATCGCCGCCAGCACACCGCCCTTGGCGGTGCCGTCAAGTTTGGTGATGATCAATCCGGTGAGCTGTAGCGCGTTGTCAAACGCCCTGACCTGCATCAACGCATTCTGGCCGGTGTTGCCGTCAATCACCAGCAACACCTCGTGGGGTGCGCTTTCATCGGCCTTTTGCACCACACGCTTGATCTTCTTCAGCTCTTCCATCAGGTGCAACTGGGTCGGCAGGCGCCCGGCCGTGTCCACCAGCACCACGTCTTTGCCGCGCGCCTTGCCGGCACTCACGGCATCAAAACTGACAGCGGCAGGGTCGCCGCCAGCCTGGCTGATGATCTCTACCGTATTACGGTCGGCCCACACCCCCAACTGCTCGCGCGCTGCGGCGCGAAAGGTGTCGGCAGCCGCCAGCAGCACGCTTGCACCCTGGTTTGACAGGTGATGGGTGAGCTTGCCGATGGTGGTGGTTTTGCCGGCACCATTGACGCCCGTCACCATGATGACCGTCGGCTTGTGCAGGCCAATGGTCAAGGGTTTTTCCAGTGGCGTGAGCAATTCAGTCAACGCGTCAGCCAGCAAAGCCTTGACAACAGCGGGGTCTGTGGTTTTGCTTTCCTTGACACGGCGCTTCAGGTCGGTCAGAAGGTGCTGAGTGGCCTTGACACCGGTATCGGCCATGATGAGTGCAGATTCCAGCTCTTCATACAGCCTGTCGTCGATTTTTGTGCCAGTGAACACCACCGCAATGCTGGAGCCGGTTTTCTTCAACCCCAGCTTGAGCTTGTCCATCCACGACTTACGCGCCGGGACAATATCTGGGTGCGCGACTGGCTCGGGCGACATTGCTGCATAGTCCGGAGGTTGTACGGCAATGGTTGCCTGCGCTTCGGTGTTCAAGGCAGTGTTGAAGAACTGCGTTGCGTAGGTTTCAAGCAGGGTGTCCGGCTCGGGCGTTTTGGGGCCAGAGGGGGGGGCGGCGGGTTTTTTCTTGAAAAAGCTGAACATTGGCGGGTTCTTGTAATCACACTATTCTATAAAACGCCAAAACGTCCGCCTGACGAACCCTGGAATAACCCGCAAAATGACATCATTGTTCACACCCTTGTTCACACGCCTTGCGCTTCTTGCCTGCCTGCTGACCAGTTTGTCAGCCCAAACCCAAGCCCAAGCCCAACCAAACTCCTATTTAGCCCCAAAAGTTGAACAATTCACGCTGGCCAATGGCATGACGCTTATCGTCAAGCCCGACCGGCGCGCCCCCACAGCGGTGCACATGGTGTGGGTGCGGGTGGGGGCCATGGACGAGGTGGACGGCACCTCGGGCGTGGCGCATGTGCTGGAACACATGATGTTCAAGGGCACGCCAACCCTCAAACCCGGCGAGTTCTCGCGCACGGTTGCGGCATTGGGCGGGCGCGAGAACGCGTTTACCAGCCGGGACTACACAGGATACTACCAACAGATACCCAGCAACCGACTGGAAGACGTGATGAAGATTGAAGCCGACCGCTTCGCCCACAACCAGTGGTCCGATGAAGAGTTTCGCAAAGAACTCGAAGTGGTCAAGGAAGAACGCCGGCTTCGCACAGAAGATAGCCCGCGGGCCCTCATGAATGAAGCGTTGAATGCAACTATATTTATAGCATCTCCGTATCGCAGGCCAGTGGTAGGCTGGATGAGCGATCTTGACGCCATGACGCCGACAGACGCGCGCGAGTTTTTTAGAGCCTGGTACCTGCCCGCCAATGCGGTGGTGGTGATCGCCGGTGATGTGGAGGTGGCACAAGTCCGGCGGCTGGCGGAGAAATATTACGGCAACATTCCTGCGCGGGCGCTGCCTGCGCGCAAGCCACGGGCCGAGCCACTGCAGACCGGCCTGCGCCGCATTGACTTCAAGGCACCGGCCGAGCAGTCGTACGTGGCGCTGGCGTTCAAGGTGCCCGGTCTACCGTCTCTGGACGATCCACAGGCTGACGCACTGGCTCTGACCGTGCTGTCTGCGGTGCTGGATGGCTACAGCGGGGCGCGCCTGGACCGGGCCCTGACGCAGGGCGATGACCGTGTGGCTGACAGCGTCGGCTCCTATAACGGCCTGTGGGGCCGCGGGCCGCAGGTTTTCATGCTGGATGGCGTGCCCGCGCAGGGCAAAACCCCCGAACAGGTCGAGGCGGCCTTGCGAGATCAGGTGGCCAGGGTGGCGAAAGACGGCGTGAGCGAGGCCGAGCTGAACCGTGTCAAGACGCAGTGGGTGGCCAGCGAAGTCTACAAACTTGACTCCGTGTTCAACCAGGCGCGTGAACTTGGCAGCAATTGGGTGCAGGGCTTGCCACTGGACGCAGGCGAACGCCTGATTGCCAGGCTGCGCGAAGTCACCCCCGAGCAAGTGAAAGCGGTTGCGCAGAAGTACTTTGGCGATGACCAGCTCACAGTGGCGATACTGCGACCGCAGCCACTGGACAAAAGCCGCAAGCCGCGCACACCACCACCAGGCGCAAGACATTGAGACGCATCTCGACGAAATCCTCAACAATTCCGGCACACAGCATGATTGCTATTAAAAACATATCTAATTATGCCCTATTGACGGGGGCTATGGCCTTATTTGTCTCCTTAAATGCAGTGGCGGGCATCCCTGTGGTGCAGTGGACTCAAAGCACGGGTGCGCGCATCTACCTGGTTGAAAGCCCGGCCATTGCGATGCTTGACGTGAAGCTTGATTTTGACGCCGGTGCCCGGCGCGACCCGGTTGACAGGATCGGCCTGGCCAGCGTGACGGCCAGTCTGGCCGCCAAGGGTGTGCTGGCGATTGGCGCACAGCCCGCCCTGGACGAAAACGCATTGGGCGAAGCCTGGGCTGATCTGGGTGCGTCATTCAGCGCGGGTGCCACCAGTGACCGCATGAGCTTCTCGCTGCGCTCGCTCACCTACCCCGACTTGCTGCCCAAAGCCGTGGCGCTGGCCGCCCGTCAACTGGGGGAGCCAGCGTTTGCGCAAGACGTGTGGCAGCGTGATCGCCAGCGCATGGTCGCGGCCATCAAAGAGGCCAACACACGCCCCGCCACGCTGGCCGGTCGCGCGTTTGCCGCTGCCGTTTATGGCGGCCACCCTTACGGCAACGACATCACTGAGGGCTCTTTGTCCAACATCAGCGTGACTGACATGAAAGCGCTGTACCGCCGCCAGATCGTGCCTTGCCGGGCGGTCGTCACGATCATTGGGGCCGTCACCCGCGCCCAGGCGGATACGCTAGTGAGCCAACTGTTGTCGCGCTTGCCCACATCGCTTTCAACGATAGCGTCGACGGGCGACTGCGCACCCCTTGCGGCCGTGGCAGAAGTGCCGCCGCTGACCCAGGCCAAAAACGAGCGCGTGGCGTTCCAGTCGGCCCAGGCGCATGTGCTGATCGGGCAGCCCGGCTTCAAGCGAGATGACCCCGATTTTTTTGCCCTGACAGTGGGCAACTATATTTTGGGTGGTGGTGGCTTTGTGTCGCGTCTTTCAACCGAGGTGCGTGAGAAGCGCGGCTTGAGCTACAGCGTCTACAGCTACTTTGCCCCCGCACTGCACGCGGGCGCCTTCACCATTGGCCTGCAAACGCGACCCGACCAGGCAACCCAGGCGGTGCAAGTGTCAAGGGAGGTGCTCGCAAAATTCGTGGCCGAAGGCCCCACGCCGGCAGAACTCAAGGCCGCCAAAGCCAATCTCATCGGCGGCTTTGCGCTGCGCATCGACAGCAATTCCAAGCTGCTGGACAACGTGGCCAACATCGCCTGGAACAACCTGGCGCTGGACTACCTGGACACCTGGACGCAGCAGGTCGACAAGGTCACGCTGGCCGGCATCAAGGCTGCGTTCGCGCGCAAGCTGCAGCCTGACAGGATGGTGACGGTGGTGGTGGGCGGGGTGGATGCGGGGAAGTGATTTTGCGTGCGGGGGGTGGGCATCCTTTGCATCAAGTGCGCGGCATAGGATCGGTTGCAGGTGCGCGGCCTTTGTGGCAACTTTGCCTCCTCACTGGCCGGCTGACACACCAGAGAGCCCAAGTTGTCAGCCCACACTTTGGCAAATACATCCACCCCCAAAGCATGCTGCGTCAGACCTGAAACAGATTCGAGCCTGGTGCGATGCCTGAGCCGTATCAAGGCCCAGTATTTTCCAATGCAGGAATGAGCCCAATACGGTTTAGTTAGAAAGAATTCTTGGTTTGGGGTTGCATGGCTGATTGATAGGGACCCTCTTTTCCTCGCCCCATAATTGCTGATTCTCTTTTTGACGCCTCGATTATTTCGTTTGCCTCGACTGGTCACAGCGCGATGTGTGGCCGTCAGACTGAATGTGCAGTGATTCAGCCGGAGTGAAGCTGCGTTTTCTTCTGACTCTGTCTTCTTCCAAAGATAGTCTTTGACGCGTTTTTTTTCGGCTCGCTTTCCTTCTTCTTCAAACTTCGCCTGAGGGCGTGCGTGTGGACAATGGGCTGCTTTTCTCGACCCGATCAAGGAACGTCTATGGCGCAGTCTGGACAGCGTAAGTGCTTGTGCTGCAAGGTCTTTTTTGATCTCGACCATCGCAACCGTGAGCTTCAACGCTTCTGCTCAGCCACTGAATGCCGCCGCGCGAGTGAGGCCGCCAGTCAGGCCGATTGATTGACCCAACCCCAGAACAAAGACTACTTGCGCGACCCGGTGCATGTCGATCGTGTGCAGGCCTGGCGCGCCGCCCATCCCGGCTATAGCCACGCCAAACCCAGCAGGCCGTCAGCGTTACAAGATTCATTAATCGCGCAAGTGATTGATCGGGTTGAAGAATCCCCCGTTCGTGGCGAGATTGCTGCAACCCTGGCCGTCTCGGCGTTACAAGAAACACACAGCCGCCACCACCCGTCGCTTGATACAACTTGGGCACGATGTCATCAACCGCAGCTGCGATGAAGACCGTCAAATCTTGCCTATACAGTTGGTTGGCAATGCTGCAGCAATTTTGATATTTTCGGTTCCCAAGTGGGGCGGCATCACACGTCTGCCAGAAAAAGTGGCATGAAGCGCCGCTCGTGGGCGCAATTTCCCCATCGTTGTGGGACAGCGACCCGGCTGGGCAATCGACCGGATAGGCAAGCGTCGAACATGTGCTACGCCTTGATCGACTGTGCTAGGTGCCAGAACAATTCAGTTGGGTTGACCAGGCCCTGGTGCAAAGGCATTTCATTGATCGTTGCGACTCGCGCGCTACAGCCCTGTATCTGTTAGGCATCCAGCACGCCGAAGTCAGATGCCAGTCCTGCTTGGAAATACGGGCTCTGTTCACGCTCTTATCTCGTCAGACAAGGCCTATTGTTCTTGAGGCAAGAGGAAGGCTCAACGCTGGGGTGGCCCCGACCTGCCGGCAATATGGCGGAACATGATCCGACCCTTGGACAAATCATACGGTGACAGCTCCAGCGACACATCGTCACCGGCGATGATGCGAATATGGTGCTTGCGCATCTTGCCGCCGGTGTAGGCGATCAGTTCATGGCCATTCTCCAGCGTCACGCGAAAGCGCGAATCGGGCAGCACTTCAGACACGCGTCCTCGCATTTCAATCAGTTCTTCTTTCGCCATAGCGTATTTTCCTAAAACGGGAGCAGACCAGTGGGACGAACATCACGCCGCCACAGGGGATTTTTTTGGCAAAAAACACCGGCCATCAATTCACGGTGCGGGAAAACCTGACAGTTACAGACAGGCTCAGCGGGCCAGAGTTTGCTTCTTGAGAGACCTACCTGCCTGACAAAAAGCAAGGCAAGCCGCGCAATTTATACCATAAGGCATTATACGTTTGATGCACTACTAGGCCAGGGCAAGCCTGGTCCAAAGAAGTAAGAGGGTGGACAACGGCACGTCACTCATCTCCTGCAACAACCGCACCAATTGCAAGCCAGCCACGTATAGCAGTGCGTGCCCCTTGGCCGCTGTGGCAATCGCCGCATTACCCGCAGCACCTTGAACGTTGAAATCTCGTATCTGTTGGCCCAGTTTTGGCGCCGCTGCCGTTGCCCAAAATGGGGCACTTGGCAGCGCGTTCTTCAGCACTTAAGCGGAAGTGTCTAGGCTGAAGTTCCTGCCCTTTTGCAGCCACTGATCAAGCAAAACTATCCGCTGTAGCGGGGGAAGACCGTCTGATGGCGGTCTTTTTTGGCTGTTACTTGTAGTCACTAAATATAGTTATGTAAATGTTTAATTAGTCTATAATGCTTGTCATGGCTACACGAACTGGTACCGCTCACGTCGTCACCACCACTCGCAGGTACAAAGATCGCGTCTATCACACCCATCTGCTGCGGCGCAGCTACCGCGAGGACGGTAAGGTCAAAAACGAGACCTTGGGTAACCTGTCTCATCTGCCCGAGTCCGTGATCGAGCTGATTCGCCGCTCATTGCACGGCGAGACCTTTGTGCCCGTGGGTGAGGCCTTCGAGATCTGTTCATCGCGCGCCCACGGCCACGTGCAAGCTGTCTGGCTTGCGATGCAGCGCCTGGGCGTTGCCTCGCTGTTGGCTTCCAAGCCCTGCCGCGAGCGTGAGCTGGTGCTGGCCATGGTGGCCTCGCGCATCGTGTCGCCTGCCACCAAGCTGGCCACCACGCGCCTGTGGCACACCAGCACGCTGGCAGCTGACTTTGGCGTGCTGGATGCCTCTGAGGACGATCTGTACGGCGCCATGGACTGGTTGCTGGCAGGGCAGGACAGGATTCAAAAGAAACTTGCCTCGCGCCATCTCAAGGACGATGGCCTGGTGCTGTATGACCTGTCGTCAAGCTACTTCGAGGGGGTGTGTTGCCCGCTGGCCAAGCGCGGCTACAGCCGGGACGGCAAACGCGGCAGCCTGCAGGTCAACTACGGTTTGCTCACCGATGCGCGGGGCTGCCCGGTGGCGGTCTCGGTATTCGAGGGTAATACGGCTGACAGCCAGACGTTTATGCCCCAGGTCAAGCGCCTGCGTGAGGCGTTTGGCATCCAGCGTATGGTGATGGTGGGCGATCGGGGCATGATCTCGAAAGAAAACCAGGGGGCCATCGATGAGATGGGCCAGATGACGGGCCAGGACGGGGGTGTGGCCTGGATCACCGCCTTGAGGAGTGCCTCAATCCGCACCCTGGTGGCGCAACAGCATCTGCAGCTCGATTTGTTCGATGAGCGCAACTTGCTGGAGATCAGCTCGCCTGACTTTCCCGGTGAGCGCCTGGTGGCGTGCCGCAACCCGCAG
>JANMVO010000669.1:0-7580 GCA_031392805.1 Rhodoferax sp.
GCCGTGAAGGTCTGGCCGGCCATCGCCGCGATGACCTTGTCGGTATCGGTGGACTTGGCCTTTTCAACCGCCTGCTTCCACATGTTGATGCCGATGTAGGTGGCTTCCATCGGGTCGTTGGTCAGCGCCTTGTCCTTGTGGCCGGCAATGCCCTTGGCCTTGGCGTAGGCAGACCACTTCTTGATGAACTCGTCGTTGGTCGGGTTCTTGATCGACTGGAAATAGTTCCACGCCGCCAGATGGCCCACCAGCGGCTTGGTGTCAACGCCGCGCAACTCTTCTTCACCCACGCTGAAAGCCACGACAGGAACGTCTTTGGCCTTCAAACCCGCGTTGCCCAGCTCTTTGTAGAAAGGCACGTTGGAGTCGCCGTTGATGGTGGACACCACCGCCGTCTTGCCACCGGCCGAGAACTTCTTCACGTCAGCCACGATGGTCTGATAGTCCGAGTGGCCAAACGGGGTGTACTTCTCATCAATGTCGGTGTCTTTCACGCCCTTGGATTTCAGGTAGGCGCGCAAAATTTTGTTGGTGGTGCGGGGGTACACATAATCAGTGCCCAGCAGCACCCAGCGCTTGGCACCGCCGCCTTCTTTGCTCATCAGGTAGTCCACGGCGGGAATGGCTTGCTGATTGGGTGCTGCGCCGGTGTAAAACACGTTTTTGGACAGCTCTTCTCCCTCGTACTGCACGGGGTAGAACAGCAGGCCGTTCATTTCTTCAACCACGGGCAACACCGACTTGCGGGACACCGATGTCCAGCAGCCAAAAATCACCGAAACCTTGTCCTGACCCAGAAGTTGCTTGGTTTTTTCAGCAAACAGCGGCCAGTTGGACGCGGGGTCAACGATGACAGGCTCCAGCTTCTTGCCCAGCACGCCACCCTTGGCGTTGATCTCGTCAATCGCCATCAGCACCGTGTCTTTCAACACGGTTTCCGAAATGGCCATGGTGCCCGAGAGGCTGTGCAGAATGCCGACCTTGATGGTGCCGCCTGATTGGGCGTGAGCTGGCAGGATGGACAGGCCGGCAATCCCGGAAAGGGCGACGGCGGCGCTAAGCGCCTTGAGGGTAAATCGACGTTGCATGTGTGCTTCTCCAGTGGTTGAGCCGTAGATGAAAGTTTTCGTCTCACTGTGCGTCTGCCCGATACGGCAGCGTTGCACAACGATGGGGCAACTTTAGGGAAGCAAGGGGAATTTGGGAATACGCCGGGTGGCGTATGGCGAAGGTGGGGACTGCAGTCAGCCCCCGTGAACTGAATAGGTCTTCAAATCCTCTGGCGATATCGAATTTGATGCCACCAATTGGTAATGCTTTTCATCCACAACCTTGATCACGCCATCAACCACGGTCAGTTCGAACATGGCGATGCGCTGGTCTGACAAGAACTGCGCAGAGACCGGTCGGCACACCAGATTCTTGAACGCTTGCACACAGAATGCAACGTCTTGCTGGGTCTGGACCACGCCATGTTTGTCTGACTCGCCTTTGGCCTGTACGGGAACGACGAACTGACGGCCATGCCGATCAATTCCCACATAGATTTCATCAATTTCAATTTGCCCCACGTCCTTCACCGTCGTACGCAAATGGTTCTGTAGAGAATAGGCTGTGATGCCAAGAGAGACATCGACCAGGCGGTTGTAGCGGACCTTTGCCAACAGCGCCTGCTCATCACCCAGTGCATACGCACCAATGATCTGTGGCGTTGCATCCGGCACCTTGATAGTCAGCAGGTCTTCGCGCGGGACGATGCGGTTCAGCTTGACCAGGCGGAACCGGTATCTTGCACGGCCCGCGCCTTCGATGATCCACTCCAAGCCATTTTTGGCTGCGGCCAGTATGCTGGACGGGAGTTCGTTACGGTAGCGAAACGAATAGATCAGATCACCCACGTTTTTAGGCAAGTTGATGCCCAGCTCGGCGGCAATGCCCGCAAATTCGTCACGCGTGAATTCGAATGATTCGCCCTTTTTGCCATAGTGCTGGGCAAACACCTTGGCAATGATGGCTGAATAACGGTTTTGAACCTTTGGCGCAGGCACCTCAGATTTAGCGCCACTGGGCTTTTTGGTCGCGTCAGGCATAAGCTTCTTCAATGGTCCTGTTCTTTTCGCCATTGAAAGGCTTGCGGGTCCGCTGCGCAATCACGTTCTTGGCAACGCCGAAGTGCTGTGATGCGTGCCACATCTGAAAACTCAGCAGCCGTACTTCACCCGTTGCCAATATCTGCTTTGGCCTTTCTGGCGTCAGTCCCAAGGCAGCGATGATCTTTAGTGCCACAGCGCGCCCTAGCAAAGGAGGAACACTGTTCCCAATTTGGCGAAACCCGTGCCATTTGGTGGTGTGAAACCGGAACCAGTCTGGGTAAGAGTGAAGGCGAGCCGCCTCGCGAACCGTGATGACACGGGGCAAAAAGGGATGTATCGGCCGCGGCGACGTGAACGCACCGCGGGCACTGTCGGTACCAGCCCGCAATGTGTTGCAAAGGCCATCCGGATGCAGCTTCTTGAACCGGCTGATGGGCTCGGTGTCACCGTTCTCCGTGGCCAGGAATCGTTGTTGCGACAAGGCAGTATGTTCGGTCCTCAGGCTGGATGTCAGCGTGCTGGAGTCAAAATGCCGACCGTAACCGAAGTTCGTGGGATCGCGGGCCATACCACGCATGCGCTTCGCATAAATCGATTCGCTCGTCCAGATGGTGGCAACCGAATCCAACGCGACCAGTTCCGCAAACTGGTCGGCATCCGGTAAATCACCAATGGCGTCCCAAACAGTTGTCGCCTGATTCACCGGATCTGGATAGTCGGGTATCGCCTGGTCTTTGCGTGCGCCAATCAGAAACAGGCGACGCCTGTCTTGCGGAACCCCGAAATCAGAAGCATTCAAAACGCGGTAAGGCAACAGCAGGTTATAGCCAGCATCACCTAGCGCGACGATCAATTCGTCCAGAAACTGTGCGTGCTTTCCCAGGGTGAGGCCTTTGACGTTCTCGAATACGCAAAACTTGGGCTGCAACTCGCCAACCAGACGGACATAGTGGAAAACCAGTTGATTGCGCTGGTCGTCCAGAGCGCGCTTGCCCATTAGGGAAAAGCCTTGGCAGGGCGCGCCTCCAAAGACGACATCGATATCAGTTTTACCAAGATCCGCTCGACGACGGATTTCGGCACCGGTCAAATCCACTACTGAGGCACAAATAGCCCTGGAATTTGAAAAATTGAACTCGTGTGTTGCGCAATGAACAGGGTCAATTTCGATAGCTGCTTCGATATCAAACCCGGCTTGCTCAAACCCCAGCGACAAACCACCAGCCCCTGCAAACAGGTCAATGCCAGTGGGGCGTCGGATGCTCGTGCTGGGAATGTTCATGGTCACTCTTATATGTACTTATTTACAGTGTACATCGTGACTCTGAAACTGTCACTTTTCGCAAAGATGACGATCAATTCCGAAACCGAATTTGCCCTTGGCAATAGGAACAATGACAGCGGTGTAGCCCGCGAGAGCACAGCTAATTAATGCTGATGCGACTCAAACACGGGAGTTAATATTTACAATATTGCTATCGTTATTATATCAATATATGCAATCTACACGCGGGCCAGAGGCCAAATAATCTCTGGAATTCCATTGAGGTTGCCGCAGCATGCGCCACATCGCTGCGTCACCGCAACCGCTACATCTCAATGCCCCGCCTGGTCGCACCATAACCGCGTCAGCCGTGCGTCTCGGCCACAGCCATTGCGGTAGTATTTATAGCGGATCGGATTCTTTTTGTAATAGTCCTGGTGGTAATCCTCAGCGGGGTAGAAGGCCGTGGCGAGGGTGATCTCGGTCACGATGGGTTCTTTGAAAGGTTGGGACTTTTCCAGTGCGGCGCGTGAGGCCCGAGCGATTTTCAGCTGCTCCTCATTTTGCGCAAAGATGGCGGTGCGTTAGGGCGAACCTTTGTCGCACAACTGCTGGTCTCGGGCGGTGGGGTCGATGGTGTGCCAGAAGTAGTCCACCAGGCGCGGCTAGGTGACCATGGCAGGGTCATACAGCACCTCCACGGCTTCTGCATGCCCGGTGCTGTGCAACGACACCTGCTCATACGTGGACCTGGCGGCTTTGCCGCCGGTGTAGCCCAAGGGGGTGGCAATTACGCCGGGGATTTTGTCAAAGTCAGACTCCACGCACCAGAAGCAGCCACCGGCGAAGGTGGCTTTGGCGGTGACGCCAGGCGTTGCCGGCGGTGCGGCTAGCTTTGGGCGCGGTCTGTGCACCCAAGGGAGAGCCAGCCATCACCGCAAGGCAGAGCAAGGCAACCCCGCCAAGTGCTGCAAGGCAGCCTAAAACCCGGTTTTGCTTTTTCATGCAGCCCCCACAAATTTAAGCGCAACGCCATTGTTGCGGTAATGTTTTCCGCTAGGGGCCGGGCCGTCGTCGAAGACATGGCCCTGGTGGCCTTCGCAGCGCACGCAATGGTATTCCGTGCACGGGAGCACCGGCTTGAAGTCGGTTTTGGTCGCCACTGCGCCGGGCAGCGCGCTGAAGAAGCTGGGCCAGCCGGTGCCGCTTTCGAACTTGCTGCTGGAGGCAAACAGCGGCAAATCGCAACCTGCACAGTGGGGGGTCACTTTGGGGTCAGGTCTTGCAATCAAGCAAATGCATCATTGCAAAACCTGACCCCATTGACAAGTGACCCCATTGATTGACGGCTGACGCATCAAGCATGATCCTGCACCTGCGTGGTGAGCTTCAGTCCCAACGCGCGGCAGACACGGGCAATCGTGTCAAAACGCGGTTGGGAGTTGGCGCGCAGCGCTTTGTAAAGCGCCTCGCGCGTCAAGCCCGCCGCGCGCGCCACATCCGTCATGCCGCGTGCTCGGGCCACCACGCCCAAGGCGTGCAGCAACTCGGAAGGATCATCGTCCTCAAGGACTACGCTCAGATACGTGGCAATGTCCTCGTCGGTTTTAAGGTGCTCTGCCAGATCGAAGTCGGGCAGTTCTTCGACATTGATTGTTTTGCTCACGGTTTACTCCTTGAAAACGAGGGTGGCAGCGAGTTTTTTGGCCGCCGCAATAGGTCACTGGCTTGGCTAGACTTGTCGCCGCCGCCCAGCAAGACGATCAAGACCGCGCCGTGCTGCACGTAGTACATGCGCCAGCCAGGGCCAAAAAACTCACGCATCTCAAACACGCCATCGCCTACGGACTTGACGTCGCCCAAGATGCCACGCTGCACCTTGTCCAAGCGCACCCCGAGGCGAATGCCTGTCGTGCGGTCGCGCAGCCCATCAAACCATTCGTCGAATTCGGGTAGACGTTTGACGGTGAACATGGCTTTAGTGTAATCACTTGTTCACGCAATGGCAAACGCTTTATGCTTTGTAAGCCCACGCAGCTACCCACTACGTGCTGACGAAAATAGTGCGGCTACCTGGCGCTGCGCTTTGAAACCTAACGTCGACCGGGTCATGCTTTGGGGTCAGGTCACAATACTGTTTGCTTAGAGTACCGGAGCCTTGGTTTACAACACATTTTCTAACTGGTCTACTAAGAGAGATTTCAGTAGGTAGAGCCTTGGGGTTTACCCGCAAACGCACCTTAAGCGAACAGCATTGAGACCTGACCCCATGGCTTGACCCCATGGTTTTCTGGCAATTCGGCAGATTTTCGGAGCCACTTCTCTGATACGCGTGACCATTTTCCCAACTCCGGGCGGAACTTCTTCAATCGTCATGGACGAATTCAAGAAGGTGCTTTGAGTGGAGGGCAATCGAAAATCAATGAGTCTCCGCCGAATGTCGTCATCTATTGCGTCGGCAGTTCTTGAAGATAGGCCGCCACATCCGCCATGTTTTCACGTGTAAGGTCGTGCGCAATGGTCTTCATGATGCTTCCCTCGGGCCGCTCATCAGTTCTCTGAAAGACCTTGAGTTGCTTGACGAGGTAGTCGGCGTGTTGATGGGCAAGGCGCGGAAATTGCTCGTTTCCCTGGGCCTGTTGTCCATGGCAAGCGATACAGGCCGTGATATTTTTCTCGGGCACACCTTGTTCAAAAACGACCTTGCCCTTTGCAACCATAGCCGGATTGCCAGCCGAACCCGGCGACGCCGCAGTCTGTGCGGCATAGTACCCAGCCAATGCCTTGATCTGGTCGTCGGTCAAATTCCTGCTCAGGCCCCACATGTATTCAAAACCGGCAGGGTCAACGCGGCTGTGGTTCCTGAATCCATTCATCTGCGCGATGAAGTAGGCCGGCTGCTGCGCCGCAAGGTTGGGGAAGTTTGGGCTGGTCGATCGGCCATCGACTCCATGGCAAAGTGAGCATACCTGCCGCGCAAGCGTCGTTCCCGACACGCTTGGTTTGGCCAGGTCACGGGAATTTTCAATGTTCGTGCAGCCGATACCAGCCATGCCCAGTGTCATGACCAGTAGCGCGTGACGGTATTTCATGCTGAATCTCCAATATGCGGAATTTGAGGTACGAGTTCTGGTGATGCGCGTTACAGTTCAGGAAGCTGTCAGTACGCAAACCACGCATAGAGAAACAGCGTGTTGTTGTCCTTGGCATTGCGGCCGAATCCGTCATAGTTGTTGGTGGCACCATTGAATTTGTTGTAAGCGGTGTACTGGGCACCGATCCGGACATTCTGCTTCGGCATCCAGAACGCTTCGGAGGTGAAGCCACGGATGGCCGGGTTGCCCGAGAGGTTGCCGGTGACGCGTGTCGAGTTGGCCGATGTTATTTGGCCGTTTGCATCAAAACCGGCGGTTTGGTTCAGCGTATTGGTGGTGCCGGTCTTGTTGAAGAAGGCCAGGCTGCCACCGTATTTGGCCTGGTAGATATATGACAGCTTGGCCCGAAAGATGTTGGTCGTATCGGACGGATTGACCGGATTTACGGGTGTTATACCGTCGGCAAGGAAATAAGGTGGCGCTGCCGCGTTGATGGTAGCCGCTGAGTAAGTCTGCACCTGCCGCATGTAGGCGGCCTGCACCGTGACCGTGTGGGGGTCCAAAAGGTACTGGTATTGGGCATCAAGGCCGTTGTTCCTGAAACGGCCAAGGTTGTCTTGGTTTCCGGTATCGGTGCCAGCGTCATAGACATGGGCAATCATCGCCGACGTACCCACCATCAGGTTATGTGGACCCCACTCACGCGTAAGCGCGAGCCTCAAATATGGGTTGTTGCCAGTGAGTTTTGTCTTGTCCGCATCGGCGATACCGGCGCTCATGAAAGAGAAGGCCCGATTGGCGGTTCTGTACGCGGCCAGTTCTGCATAAATGGTCTTGTTCCAGAACGTGTAGGCGCTGACGCCGGCAATATTGCCGCCCGAGCCAAATCTGGGATAGACCCCGGCGCCATCGGCAAACTGATAACTTGTCGGTGAGGGAACGGGGACGTACTGCATCCAGGCTGTAGCCGTATTCCATGGATCGGAGACCGATGGGTTGTTATTGAGGCTCACGCCATAAGCCCAATCTCGCTTGCCATCGACGATGTGATCGGCGTACCGAAAATCCATGTTGTCGGCTTGGCTATGGCCGGAGAAGCTCCTGTCAGCGTTCGTGACGGCATAGTTG
>JANMVO010000670.1:0-2893 GCA_031392805.1 Rhodoferax sp.
CCTCAACGTGGCCGATGTGCTGAACCTCACCGTGAGTGAAGCGGCCCTGGTGTTCGAGAAAGACCGCGACGTCATCCGCGCGCTGCAACCCATCATCGACGTGGGGCTGGAGTACGTCAAACTTGGCCAGCCGGTGCCCACCCTGTCAGGCGGCGAAGCGCAACGCCTGAAGCTGGCCGGTTTTCTGGCCGGGGCGGCCAAGAACGCCACCGCCAGCCGACAGCCGGTAGCCCGGCGTGGCACGCTGTTCATGTTCGACGAGCCCACCACCGGCCTGCATTTCGATGACATTACCAAGCTCATGCGCGCCATGCGCAAGCTGCTGGACGCCGGTCATTCGCTGATCGTGATTGAACACAACCTGGATGTCATCCGCGCCAGTGACTGGCTCATCGACCTCGGCCCCGAAGGCGGCGACGCCGGTGGCGAAGTCGTCGCCGTAGGCACGCCGGATGATGTGCGCCAACACCTCACATCCCACACCGGCAAAGCCCTGCGCGACTACGACAGCGCTCTGGGTGTTGGCATCCCAGTCGCGCAAGAGCCGAGACTAAATTGGCGTCAGACACCCGCTCCGCACAGCGACATCGCCGGAGCAAGAAAGAATTGGCAGAAGAATTGGGGTCAGATTCCAATTCAGGACAACCCTGTTGCCGGAGCAAAAAACGATATTACGAAATTGGACTCTGACCCCAATTCTGCTGACCTCAATTCAAACGCCACCGGCGCGAGAAAGGTTTTTGGGGGTCAGATCCCAATTCAGGACAACCAAGCCACCGGAGACAAAAACCCCAATACGAAATTGGGCTCTGACCCCCATAAACCGGACTCCAAAATTGACACAGCCCACAACCACATCCAGATCATCAACGCCAAAGAGCACAACCTCAAATCTTTAAGCGTCAACATCCCGCGCGGCAAGTTCAGCGTCATCACCGGCGTCAGCGGTTCCGGCAAATCCACCCTGGCATTCGACATCCTCTTCAACGAAGGCCAGCGCCGTTACCTCGAATCCCTCAACGCGTACGCCAGAAGCATCGTGCAGCCCGCTGGTCGCCCGGAGGTTGACGCTGTGTACGGCATCCCGCCCACCGTTGCCATCGAGCAGCGTCTCTCAAGAGGCGGAAGAAAATCAACTGTCGGCACCACCACCGAGGTCTGGCACTTCCTGCGCCTGCTGTACGTCAAGCTCGGCACGCAGCACTGCATTCATGATGGCACGGCGGTCGCGCCGCAAACACCGGACAGCATTGCAGCGCAATTGCTCAAAACCTTCCACGGCCAGCACATCGGCTTGCTCAGCCCGTTGGTCATGAACCGCAAAGGCGTCTACACCGAGCTGGCCGACTGGGCCCGCCCGCGCGGCTTCACGCATCTGCGGGTCGATGGCAACTTTTTGCCCACCACAGGCTTCCCACGCATTGACCGCTTCAAGGAGCACACCATCGAGCTGCCCGTGGCAAGTTTTGACGTGCTGCCTGAAAAAGAAGCCCTGCTGCGCGAAAAGCTCGCACTTGCGTTGACGCACGGCAAAGGCGTGGTGCATGTTTTGAGCAGCCTCAACGGCCTGCGCGCAGCAATGCTGGCCGGTACGCCAACTGAGGCCATCGGCAAGCTTGACGCCTTCTCCACCAAGCGCGCCTGCCCGGTGTGCAGCACCAGCTATGCCGAGCTGGACCCGCGCCTGTTCAGCTACAACAGCAAACATGGCTGGTGCCCCGATTGTGTGGGCACGGGCGTCAAGCTCACCAAAGAGCAGCGCCAAGTGTTTGACGATTCGGTACGGGACGACGACACCAAAGGCCGCGAGCAAACCTTTGCCGAGCCTGAGGTGGAGGACTTGATTGATGTTGCTTGCCCCACCTGCCAAGGCACTCGCTTGAATGCCACTGCGCGTGCTGTCAGGTTTGGCCGTTCCGCCCCTCACCCTAACCCTCTCCCCGGAGGGGCGAGGGGATCAAGCGGGGTGGCGCACGCCATCGTGCCGTCTCAGATCAATCCTCTGCCTGATGAGGTAAGGGGAGCAAACCTGGCTTCCAACGCGCGATCGCAAAAAAATTATGTTTCCCTCGCTCTTCAGGCTCAAGGGAATTGCTCTGCAAGAAGTAGCTCGGTACTACCCCCTCTCCCGCGCGCGGGAGAGGGCGGGGGTGAGGGTTGGTCCATCACCCAACTGGCCCACCTGAGCGTCACCGACATCCGCAAATGGGTCGAAACCCTGCAAACGGCGGGCCGCATGAGCCAGCGCGAAAACGACATCGCACGCGACTTGATTCCCGAAATAAAAAGCCGCCTGGAATTTCTTGAGCAAGTCGGCCTAGGCTACCTCACGCTGGACCGTGGCGCACCCACGCTCAGCGGTGGGGAAGCCCAGCGCATTCGCCTGGCCGCACAACTTGGCAGCAACCTGCAGGGGGTGTGCTACATACTGGACGAGCCCACCATCGGCCTGCACGCGCGCGACAACAAAATCCTGCTGGGTGCCCTGCAAAGCTTGAGCGACAAGGGCAACACGCTGGTGGTGGTGGAGCATGACGAAGACACCATCCGCCACGCCGACCACATCATCGACATTGGCCCCAGCGCGGGCAAGCGCGGTGGCCGCCTGGTCGCCGAAGGTTCCGTTGCCGACATCCAGAATGCCGCCGATTCCCAAACCGGCCGCTACCTGCTGCACGCCATGAAGCACCCGGTGCAGGCGCGGCGCGTGGTGGTGCAGCCCCTCACCCCCGCCCACTCCCCAGAGGGGCAAGGGGGCAATTCCTCGATTCAGTCCGGCAGCGCGGGAGGCAGAGCGGTAGCCGAATTGATAGCGAAGTCGGTAGCCGAAGCGGCAGCCGAAGTGACAGCCGAAGCGGTAGCCGAATTGGGGTCAGATTCCAATTCAGGACGC
>JANMVO010000383.1:0-3372 GCA_031392805.1 Rhodoferax sp.
CTGGAAGTGTTCACCCGCCACCATGGCCGCATTGCGCTGGTGGCGAAAGGGGCCAAGAAACCCAGCTCGAATTTCCGGCCCATATTGCTGCCTCTGCAGCCATTGCACGTGGCCTATGGCGGTGACGCTGAAATCCGCACGCTCAAAGGCGCAGAGTGGATGGGCGGGCACGTGATGCCCACGGGTGACGCGCTGATGTCGGGCTACTATTTGAACGAGCTGCTGATGAATTTGCTGGCGCGCGACGACCCGCATCCGCGCCTGTTTGACGTCTATGCCAACGTGGTTCAGGTCATTGCGTCAGGGCCTGGCGAAGCACTGCAAAGCGCGCTTCGTACTTTTGAGCTGCTTCTCCTGCGCGAAATCGGCTTGCTGCCGATGCTGGATGCGCAAACCATGACGCTGGGCGGGCTTGAGGGCGAGGCACGTTACAGCCTGGTGCCCGAGGGCGGCTTGCGCCAGGCCGGTGAGGCCGACCGCGCTAGCCTGAGTGGCGCGCAGTGGCTGGCACTGCAAGCGTCTTTGGCCGACAGCGCCCCGTTTACAAGCACCCTGCGTGCCTGTGCCGAGGTGATGGCCGATCTCAAGCCGCAGTTGCGCACGCTGCTGAATTACCATTGCGGTGTGACGACATTGCGCACCCGGCAAATGATGATTGACTTGCAGAATTTATGTTGAACACGGCTTTGCATGGGATACGCCTTCAGCGCCTGCGGCGCCCTCACCCCCTCCCTCACCCAAAGGGTGAGGGAGGGGGTGAGGGAGAGGGGCAGGACTTCCCCTTCCGATGCGCAGGAGGCAGCAGTATTTTATTTCTCACACCGAAGAATAGAACCGGATTTTTCGGCTCCAAGCGCAAGAGCGAGGGGGATTTCCACTCCCCCACAGCATGAGAGAGATCGGGATTTTCCCTCTCCTTTTGGTAGAGGGTAGGGTGAGGGCAGGCGCTTCGCAAATATGACAACCACTTTCAAAACATCACTCTCCGTCAACGTCAACCTGGTGGCCCAAATACGCAACCGGCGCAACCTGGGTTTCCCCAGCGTGACGCGCGCAGCGCAGCTTTGTCTGCAAGCCGGTGCATCGGGCATCACGGTCCATCCACGCCCTGACGAGCGCCACATCCGCGCGCAGGATGTACATGACCTTGCCGCACTGATGAAGCAGTGGCCTGATCGAGAATTTAATATTGAAGGCAATCCGTATCAAAACCTCATGGGGTTTGTGCGTGCGTTCAAACCCCACCAGTGCACCTTTGTGCCGGATTCCGAGAGCCAGCCCACCAGCGACCATGGCTGGGATTTGAAAACCGATGCAGACAAGCTGCGCCCGCTGATAGATGAGGCCCACGCTTTGGGCGTACGCGTCAGCCTGTTCATGGATGCCGACCCCGCCGCAATGGCGCTGTCCAAGGCAGTGGGCGCGGACCGGGTGGAGCTGTACACCGAGCCCTTTGCCGCCGCTTGGGGCGCGCCACAGCAGGCCCGGCAGCTTGAGCGTTTTGCCAAGGCTGCCCACGCTGCGCTGGATGCGGGCCTGGGCGTCAATGCGGGTCACGATTTGAACCGTGACAACCTCAGCGCCTTCCTCAAACAGGTGTCTGGTGTGCAGGAGGTGTCCATCGGCCACGCCCTGATATCTGACGCGCTGGAGTTGGGCTATGTGGCCACGGTGAAAGACTATTTGCGCTGCATTGACGAGGCTTTTCGGTGAAAGACGGCGTGCGCGCCGACGCGCCGCCGCTAGGCGCGAAGGCCCCCTCGGGGCTGAAGCCTGCGGCTCTCGATGTCCCTGGGCACATCGGGACAGAGCGAAGAGTCCCTGCCACTGGCATGGGCCTGTGCCGCGCAATACATGCCGTGGCAAGCCCGCAACGGGCGGGCAGCGAGGAACGCACGGGGGCCACGTTGTGATCTACGGCATCGGCACCGACATCTGCGACATCCGCCGCATCCGCGCCAGCGTGGACCGGCACGGTGACCGCTTTGCCGAAAAGATTTTGAGCCAGGCCGAACTGGTCACCTGGCGCGCCAGAACGCAGCGCTGGCCCGAGCGCGGTGTGCGCTATCTGGCAACCCGCTTCAGCGCGAAAGAAGCCTTCAGCAAAGCCATCGGTTTGGGCATGCGCATGCCCATGAGCTGGCGGCTGTGCGAAATTGGCAAACTCGAAAGTGGCAAGCCGTGCGTCGTGCTGCACGGGGTTCTCAAAGAATGGTTTGAAGCCAAACGATTGACTGCGCACATCAGTGTGACCGATGAAACCGACTACGCCGCCAGTTTTTGCGTGGTTGAGGCATAAAATTAGGCTCTAGCCCTCGTGCAGTATACATAGATAGCTATTATAATAGTAGCATGCAAAAATTCGGCAAGGTTTGTGCCGTCAGCAGCCATAAAACCCTATTTTGAAAGCGCCTCACCATGACCCAACACGCCCCCCTCATCATCGACGTCGCCGGCCTTGCGCTCACTGAAACTGATCGCCAGCGCCTGCAGCACCCCCTGGTCGGCGGCATGATCCTGTTTGCGCGCAACTGGCGGAGTCGCGAACAGCTCACCCAACTGTGCCGCGAGATCAAAAGCCTGCGCCAGGACCTGTTGATCTGCGTCGACCATGAAGGGGGCCGCGTGCAGCGCTTCAAGACTGATGGTTTCACCCACTTGCCGCCCATGCGCGTCCTGGGCGAGATGTGGATGCAAGATGGCAAAACTGGCAAAACTGGCAGAACTGGCGAAAGCGGCCATGCGGGCGAGGGCGCAGGTGCCATGCAAGCCACCAATGCCGCCACCGCCTGCGGCTATGTGCTGGGTGCCGAATTGCGCGCCTGCGGCGTCGATTTAAGCTTCACCCCGGTGCTGGACCTGGACCACGACACGATAGCCCCCACGCAAGCGCAAACGCTTCCTGCCCCCCGGGGGGGCGCGGTGCGCTTGGGGCGGCCCGGCGCTTCCCGCAGCGGCGTGATTGGCGACCGCGCCTTTCACCGTGACCCGCGTGTGGTCAGTTTGCTGGCCAAAAGCCTGATGCACGGCCTGTTGCAAAGCGGCATGGCCAACTGTGGAAAACACTTTCCCGGCCACGGCTTTGTCCGGGCCGATTCACACACCGAGATTCCGGTGGACAAGCGCAGCCTTAAAGCCATTCTGGCGGACGATGCCGCGCCTTATGGCTGGCTCAACACCACGCTTGCCAGCGTCATGCCGGCTCACGTCGTCTACCCCAAAGTGGATGCACGCCCAGCCGGCTTTTCATCGAAATGGCTGAACGGCATCCTGCGCGGGCAGATCGGTTTTGGCGGCGCGATTTTCAGCGATGACCTGTCCATGGCGGGGGCTCGGTTAATCGATGGCCAGGAGGTGAGCTATGCGCAGGCG
>JANMVO010000689.1:0-3934 GCA_031392805.1 Rhodoferax sp.
CATTCGACCAACTCTACGCACAGCCCAGCGACCAGTCAGCACTTCAACAACTGCAAGTGCAGCTTGCGTCACCCCTGCCCTACGACCTGGACGACATGCTGCCGAACTTGGCAGAGTACAAAAAATTAGACCCAAAATGGCACCAATGGAGCGCCGTCAAGGCAGCGTGTGTATCGGCTGCCATGGAAATTTTTGACCATGCAAGCCTGCGCAATACCCAGCGCAATACCCAGCCCAATACTCAAGCCAGGTGATCACGCGTCGCGTGGAATGAATCCGCGCTTCCTTAGTGCGTAGATCAGCGAAGGCCCGGCTCCAGGCACCCACAAACTGATTGCCCATATTGGCGAGGCGGCCCACATTGTTCTGAACTTAAGTCATCATTGATCACTTTGAATCTCAGCCTCCAATTTGCGGATGCGCGCGGCATCTCAAAACCTTAACCTGGCGCAGGTCGATTAAAGAATCGAACACCCCTTTCATCCAAGGAGATCCCCATGCTTGTCATTACCAATCGATTGCTCGACACCCAGTTTTCCGACGAACGTACCCTGACACGGGCCTACACGCCGTTTGCACCAACATTGAACCTGGTCCAGGTGGCGGGCCCTGACAGCAGTCAACCGGCATGGCGCGTCAGTTCACCCGTCAGTGAGGTGGATGACAGGAACGCAATGGACGTTTTGACAGCGTATTTTCAGGGCTCGAAACCAGTGCTGGTCTACGTGCACGGCAACAACAATACTCCCGCTGACTGCTTTGCGCGCTGCAAAGCGCTTGAAGATCAGTACAACCTGGCTGTGATTGGCTACTCCTGGACTTCAGAGGGCTACCAGCCAGACGGGTCAGATTTGGCGGGAATCGACAACAAGAAGCTTGCCTCAGACGGCGATGAAGATTCACTTTCTGACGTCACCAAGGGCAAACTGGGCGAAGGCTGGATTCAACGCAAGGCACGCCGCTACGCGCAGGCCAAGGTCAATGCCCAGCACAGTACCGCGGCGCTTGCCCGGCTTTTTCGGCTGGTGGCCGCAGCGCGGCTCGTAACCATGGCGCAACCGTATTCCGTAGCCTTGCACAGCTTGGGATGCCACCTTTTGCACTACGCCATCAATCAGGACGGTGCCGCTGAATCATTTGCCGTTGCGCAGAACGTGGCATTGATTGCGGGCTGCACAGGGGCTGCCAAACATACCGCCTGGATCGGTCAACTGAATCCGGTGCGCCGTGTTTATGTGATTTACACCAAGGCCGATTCAGTGCTGGCGGCGGCGACTGTCATTGACTGCGATGTCAAGCTGGGCACCAACCCCGGCGATGAGCGGCTGGCAGGGCCAAAATACCGCTACATTGACTTTGAAGGTGCGGCAAAAATGAAAGTTGGCGCGCATCGCTACTTCGTTGCAGATCCTGGCAAAAAACTCTCGAAAGAAGCCAACAAGCTATTCCAGCGCGTCTTCTCGTCTCAAGAAGATTTTTCTGCCGACGAGACACCCAGGGTGGTGTATCCGGTGGGATGTTCAGAAAATGGATCGGTGTGTTACATAGGTAACAGTTCAACTCCAAACGGTAGTCTTTGACACTTCCGCCTCCCTTATTAAATTACTTCCCTTCACCCCGCCGCCTCCAGCAGCGTGCGCGTGTACTCATTTTCAGGCGCGCCAAACACCTGTGCCACGGTGCCGGATTCGAGAATTTCCGCGTCGCGCATGACGATCACGTGATGCGCCATGGCGCGAATCACGGCAACGTCATGGGTGATGAGCAAATAGCTTAAAGCCCGCTCGCGTTGCAGTCGCTGCAAGAGCTGCAACACCTGCTTTTGAATCGTCACATCAAGCGCGCTGGTGGGCTCATCCAGCACCAGCAATTGCGGTTTGACAATCAAGGCGCGGGCAATGGCCATGCGCTGGCGCTGGCCGCCCGAGAACTCATGCGGGTACCGGTCGAGCAGGCCTGGAAACTGCGCCTGGATCAGGCCAACCTCTGACAGAGCTTGCACCACCTGAACTCGGCGCTCTTGTTGTGAGAGTTCTGGGGCATGGACCAACAACCCCTCTCCAACTATTTCTTCCACTGTCAGGCGCGGCGAAAGGGATGAGAACGGGTCTTGAAACACCACTTGCATGGTCTTGCGCAGGGACCGCCCGCCGCTTGCTGAATTTGCGCTTTTGTTCCATTGATGGCCGGCCACCGTCAACTCACCGACAGAGGGCAGCAAGCCCAGCGCCGCGAGGGCCAGGGTCGATTTGCCAGAACCCGACTCGCCGACCACGCCCAGTGTCTGCCCGGGCATCACGTCAAAGCTCGCGCCTTTGACGGCGACAAACTCGCCTTTTTTGAACCATCCGCGAATGCCGGGGATTGGGACCGGGTAGATCACGCGCAGGTCTTTGGCGTGAAGCATGGGAGCCGCTCCGCCAGGCACTGATTTCACCTCCACCACGTCGCGCACCGGCACGCTGTCAATCAGCTTGCGCGTGTAGGCGTGCTGCGGGTTGGCAAACACGTCTCGCACCGGCCCCTGCTCCACAATGTGGCCGTTTTCCATGATCACAACGCGATCCGCAAATTTGCGCACCAGGTTCAGGTCATGGGTGATCATCAGCACCGCCATGCGATTGTCTTTTTGCAAGCCGTCAATCAAGTCAAGAATCTGGCCGCGCACGGTCACGTCCAGCGCGGTGGTGGGCTCGTCGGCCAGCAGCAATTTGGGTTTGCAGGCCAGCGCCATGGCAATCATGGCCCGTTGGCGCTGGCCGCCGCTGAGCTGGTGCGGGTAGGCGTTGGCGCGCCGCTCAGGCTCGGAAATACCGGTGTTTGCTAATAATTTAATAGCTGATTGTGTAGACTGGACAAAGGCCAGACCCTGTTTTAGCTCCAAAACCTCGGCAATTTGGGCGCCAATGGTCATCAGGGGGTTGAGCGCCGTCATCGGCTCCTGGAAGATCATTGAAATGTCTTGGCCACGCAGTGCCCGCAATTGCTGATCGGGAATTTTCAGCAGATCAACTGTGCCTTCATGTGCCCCCGCGTGTTCACCGTGAAACAGCACTTGCCCACTGATGTTTGCGTCTGGAACCAGCCTGAGCAGGCTCAGCGCGGTAACGGTTTTGCCCGAACCTGATTCACCCACCAAGGCCAGCTTCTCGCCCTGGGCGATGGAGAAGTTGATGCCGTGGACAACTGGGTTGCCGCCAAAGGAAATCTTCAGGTCACGGACATCGAGCAGGGGAACTGCAGCAACGGCCAAATTTTCCGGGGGGCCGCCCCTGGGAAAATTGGCCCCCTCGGGGCGCAGGGCTGCGGCTGCCGGTTCGTCTGCGCGGGCCGGAACCGCCCGAAGAGGCGCTGACTCTGGCTGCGCTGCGGCCTGCAAGGCTGGTGTAGTACGCGAAGCGACAGGCTTGGGGGTCATCGCTCGGCTTTCCGGGGGTCCAGCGCATCGCGCAATGCATCTCCCATAAAAGTCAGCAGCAGCAAGGTAATCACCAGTACCGCAAAGGTGGACAGCGATATCCACCAGGCGTCAATGTTATTTTTGCCCTGCGACAGCAGCTCCCCCAGCGAGGGTGTGCCCGGCGGCACGCCCAGGCCCAAAAAATCAAGAGAGGTGAGCGCCAGAATCGCCCCGCTCATGCGAAACGGCAAAAACGTCACCACCGGCGTCAGGCTGTTTGGCAAAATATGCCGCCAAATGATTTGCCAGTTGCCCACGCCCAAGGCGCGCGCCGCCCGCACATAGTCCAGCTGGCGGTTGCGCAGAAATTCGGCACGCACATAGTCTGACAACCCCATCCAGCCAAACAGGCTGAGCAATATCAGCAGCAGGCTGATGCTGGGCGCAAACACGGCGCTGAAAATGATCAGCAAATACAGCTCCGGCATCGCACCCCAGATCTCGATAAACCGCTGGAAAGCCAGGTCCGTCTTG
>JANMVO010000701.1:0-3611 GCA_031392805.1 Rhodoferax sp.
GCCATTGCCCGCTGATCCAAAACTGATTTTGCCGGGCTGCTTTTTGGCCAGCGCAATTAAATCGGCCACATTTTTGACCGGCACTGACGGGTGGGCCACCAGAAATATCGGGAAGGTGGCACCGAAGCTGACCGGCACAAAATTGGCCGAGAGCCCGCGCACGGTGCGAAAGAAGCACGTGTACACGTCGTGCGTGGGCTAGTTGGTGAAACAGGTCGCGGATCGCCTCGCCAGGCTGCACTGCGCCAGGACGGAATGTTTTGAGGCTGAGAAACTCACGCAGTTGCTGGGGAAGTGAGGCATCAAAATGGCTTTGATGCAATTTTGATGATTTGATGTTAAACTACCCCCTATGCGCACTACCTTGGCTCTTGATGATGACGTTTTTGCGTTCGCGCGTGCGCGGGCACAGCGCGAACACATCACCGTCGGACAAATGATCTCCCGCCTGGCGCGCGAAGGCATTCGTGCGCAAAATGCACCTCGCCCGCAATCGGCTGCGCCCAAAAGCAAATTTGCGCTGCTGCCTGCGCGCGATGAAATCATCACCACAGAGCACGTCCGCGACCTGATGGATCAGGAAGGCATTTAGATTTGCGGCATTTGCTTGATGTGAACGTGTGGATTGCGCTGCTTGATGAAGCGCACGTGCACCACGCCCAGGCATTGGCATTTGTGGAGCGCCGCAAGGTGAAAATTGCGACCTGCCCATTGACAGAAAACGGCGTCATCCGCATTCTTAACCTGCCCGGTTACAGCAAACAGGGACCTGCCGGGTTTGAGCCGGTGCAGCAAAAACTGCAACAAATCTGCGCCGACATGGACCACGAGTTCTGGCCCGATATCCTGTCGCTTCGCACTGAAACCAGAGTCAACTGGTCGCGTGTCCTGGGGTACAACCAGATCACCGATGTTTACCTGCTCGCCCTTGCCATGGCAAACAAAGGATGCCTCGTCACCCTGGACCACCGTGTGGCGCTGAGCGCGGTTATTGGCGCGGGCAGCGTTAATTTGATGCTGCTTTGAGTGCTCCTTACGCAGCCACAGCCTGAGCCGCAGTCTGAGGCTGTGCCGCCCGGCACGGGGGCCGCCACTGTGGGATGTGTGTGATGCGCCGAAGGGGGATGGTGTATGACCTATAGCCCGCGTCGAATAAGCACAATTAGCTATTTAATACGTAGCATCTTCATATTACCTGGAGACTGGGCAGGTACCCGCTCGGCGCAATGGTCACTGGCTTGGGCAGCCTCGGGCCGCCGGGCCCGAGGCGGCGAAATTTAGCCCCAACACGATGGTTGGGACGAATGTCATCTGGCTTTACTGCTTGATCGCCTCAACTTGAATGATCAGCTTCGCAACGTCAGGAAAACCAAAGTTGGCACCCCAGCCCATGCCCCATTGACTGCGCTCGATGCTGGCTTCGAAGTCGCCACCGCACACTTCGCGCTTGAGCATCTGGTTCTGGTAGCAATTGAACTGCCTGGATTTCAGGGTGACCGGGTTGGTCTTGCCCAGCAGGGTCAAGCTGCCCGCAACTTCAGATACTTTGTCGCCAGTGAAAACAAACTTGTCAGCCACAAACTTGAGGGTCGGAAACTGCGCCACGTTGAAAAAATCTGCGCTTTGCAGGTGCTTGTCAAACGGCGCGGTGCCGGTGGAAATTGATGTGGCATCAATCGTCAGCTCGACCTTGCCGGTCTTGCCGACGCGGTCCAGTTGAACCATGCCTTCTTTTTTGTCAAAGCGGCCCCGGTTGGTTGAGGTGCCGAAGTGGCCGATTTCAAACGTCACAAAAGTGTGGGCAGGGTCGATGGCATAAAAGGCGGACTCTGCCTGGGCGGTGCCCAATGACAGCGTGGTCACCGTGGCGAGGACGGCAAGGGTTAAGGAGTTAAGACGCATGGTTTCTCTTTCAAGAGTGGTTTAGGAAAATCGAAATTAAAGTTTGCCGACACCGGTCAGGTTGAATTTGAATTTGACTTGCACGTCATCGGCCACCATCGAGGTGTCGGCCCATTCGTTTTCGCCAATCCGAAACGCCAGACGTTTGATTGGCAGCACACCCGTGGCTGTGGTCGCGGAACCGGTTTGCACCATGCTGACGGGCACCACCACATCACGGGTCTGGCCCTTGATGCTGAGCTTGCCGGTCACTTCAAACTTGCCACCGCCCAGGGCCTTGATGCCGCTTGACGCAAACATTGCCTGTGGGAACTTCACCAGGTTGAACCAGTTGGGCTTGGGCAATTCGGCATCAGTTTCCGGCGCACCCAGCGTGGCACTGCCCATGTCTACGGTAAAGCTGACTTTGCTGGCGTCCAGCCTGGCCGTGTCGAAACTGATCTGGGCATCGAACTTCTTGAAACGCCCTTCTACTGGCACGCCCATCTGCTTGCTGACAAACACAATTTCGCTTTGCGCGGGCACCAGTTTCTGCTGGGTATCCGCGCCAAATGCGCTTGCAGAAATGAAAAATGCAATGGGCAGTGCAGCGGGTACAGCAGCAAATACCTTTGATGCGTTCAACATGAATTTCGTTCCTTTCTGGACACTGGACAAGACTGAGCAGGCGCCCGCCACATCACACCCGGGCAGGCCACATGCGGGCAATCAGGCGGTCGCGGTTGACAAAGTGATGCTTCAAAGCGGCGGCCACATGCAGCAGCACGAGTGCGCACAGCGACCAGGCTGCGAGCCGGTGCAAAGGCTTCAGGGTGTCTGCCAGTTCCTTGCTGGCAGACACCAGATCAGGCAATGGAATCAGGCCAAACACCACAATGGGAAAACCCGCTGCCGAGCTGTACATCCAGCCGAGCAAGGGCACGGCAAAAAACAAAAGATACAAGACATGGTGCGTGGCGTGATGCGCCCACCGCTGCCATGCAGGCATCCGCTGCGCCACGGCTTGCGGCAAAGGGGGTGGACGGTGCGTCAGCCGCCACACCAGGCGCAAGGCGGACAGCGTCAGTATCGTGATGCCTGTCCACTTATGCCAGTTGTAAAGCTTAAGCCGCAGGGGCGAAAACGGCAGATCGGCCATGTAGGTGCCTGCCGCAAAAATGCCAACCAGCGCCAGGGCCAGCACCCAGTGCAAGCCGATGGCCAAACCCGTGTAGTTGGGTGATTTTGGCCTGCCAGCACGGGATGTGGAAGTCAAAGACATAGCGGTTGCAAAGGTCAGTCTGGCGCTGGGGACAGTGGATGAAGGCTTGAGTTTAAGAAGCCTCTGTTGAAAAAACATTCACTAAATTTGTTGAATTAGTTCAAATTTTTTGAACGTCGGCTTGTCGCCTGCAGTTTTGGACGCGTCCACCAGGGTGATGCAGACACGGCGCGCTTTGCGTTGCCTTGTGCGGGCAGTTGCGGGCGAATCCTTTGACCGCAATGCGGCCTGGCATTGTCAGTCTATTGGCGCGCGCTATGTTGCAATCGCCTGCCAGATCAATATGCCGTTGAGCGCGATGATCGCACTGACAAGGATCACCGCAATCACCACGACGCTGCGCTTGTTGGCGAACTCACCCATCAACCTGCGGCTGCTGGTGTAGCGGATCAGGGGAACCACGGCAAAGGGCAGTTGAAGGCTCAGGACCACCTGGCTGGCCAGCAGC
>JANMVO010000047.1:0-1921 GCA_031392805.1 Rhodoferax sp.
AATGAGAACACCAATGGCTTGCTGCGCCAGTTCTTTCCCAAGCACAGCAGCCTGCTCAACGTAACGGACGACCAGGTCAACAATGCCCTGTACCGGCTCAACCACAGGCCGCGAAAGTGCCTGGGCTACCGAACACCCCATGAGGTCTTTTATGGCCTGCCTATGCGACCCATTACACTGCCTACTGATGCACTTTGTAGTTGAATATGCCTTAACAAATAAGGCCTTAGCCCTTGTCTTTATTATATAGTTAGCTATCATAAAAATAGTAACCTCGCAGTTGACTGGCCGCGCTGGTGATTGAAAATTCAGCCCTTTCAATCCAGCCTGATGCCCTTCTCCGCGACCAGCGCGCCGTACAACGCGGTGTTGCTGTGCCATAGGCCAGCTTGGGGTACAGACATTTGGAGCTGGTGAGCGGCCCGTTGCCAAGTTGGGTGCCGAATAGAAAAAGGACAGGGTGGTGCCTGACATGGGTCGATCATGGCGCAGGCTGGCCGTTGCTATAAACTGGACCGCCAGAACACGCACTCAGGAGCGCACGATGACAAGCATCACGATTGAACTGCCCGATGATTTGGCGGCCCGTGCCCAACGCGCGGGCGTGTTGCGCAATCCGTTTGTGAATGCACTGATTGAAGAGGCTACGAACTATGCGGCGGCTCAAAGTCTGCGAGGCGCCTGGCGGGCCATGGACGCCATTGAGGCACCTGAGCTGACGCAAGAAGATATTGCCGCTCACATCAAGGCCGTTCGCGCCGCACACAGGGCGCAGTCCGCCTCAAGCTAGGCGCGCATGCGGGTTGTGCTGGACAACAATATCCTGATTTCTGCGTTGATTTGGCGTGGCTTGCCCAGGCGGGTTCTCGACGAAGGTCTTGAATTGGGTTGGCAGTTTTATACCAGCCCAGCACTTTTTGATGAATTGGAAAGAGTGCTGAGTTATCCCCATTTGGCACAAGCCATCTTCAAGAAGCAGCAAACACCCGGCGCCATTTTGAGTCTGATTCGCGAGGTGTTGCGTGCAGTGCAGGCGCCCGTCTTGACGAGTAAGGTGTGCCGCGACCCTGACGATGATGCCGTGTTGGCTTGCGCCAAAGCGGCGAATGCGCCAGTCGGCGCAATTCGTTCAAATCGTCATTGATCTCATGCTTGGCGCTGTCGATGGAGACGCCCATCGCCCGAGCCTGATCCATGAATTCCCACATCGACATCTGGCCCCATTCGCAGGCTTTGCCCAATGAGAGTTTGCCGTGCTCGTACAAAAACAGGGCCAACATGTGCTGCGCGGTGCGCGGTGGACTGGCGCTGTCCATGCCTGCGCTGCGGGCTGCATCCAGGGGGATTTCAAACTGGATTTGCATGGCGCAATGATGCAATGAATGAAGTTGAACAAGGTGCAGCGTGGGGACTGACCGAGGCGTTTGAACGGGGTGCGTGATGCCGGAGTTCCAGACGTTTACCTTTCAGACCGCGATGCTGAGCGGTACCAAAGAGGCGATTGAAAGGGATTGTCGCGCCCATGCGGAACAGTTCCTTGCCGTGATAAAGACAGCAGCAGCCGCAGCGGGCGTAGCCTGTGCCACCGCCTTTGCGCGTTCCCGTACCGCGTATTTTGAAGAAAATCAGCCGATTTTAGGTGCTAAAACAGTCTGTAGCCCTTGTGTAGTGTGCATAAGTAGCTATAAATAGTGTAGTTAACGGTCGCGTAGGGCATGTGCCCGTCTGGCGAGGGCTGGCTCCCAAGGCGGTCGTCGTCGACTTTGAAAGTTCACGGCCAAGGTTGCGTCTAAGGCGCGGGCAATACAGGCGCGGGCAATACAGTAAACACGATGTGGGCCTGCTGACGGTCGTCGCTCTTCAAGGTAATCAGTGCGGTTCCGACTTTCTTTGCCGTGACGTTGAAACTGGCGTTGCCTGC
>JANMVO010000091.1:0-9754 GCA_031392805.1 Rhodoferax sp.
AGCCCTGGGGGGGCTAATTTGTCTAGGGGCGGCCCGTGGAAAAATTGTCTACTGGCTGTACTGGCCAGTTCATCAAACAAATCGACCAGCGCAATCTCGGCGCGGTAGAGCTCCCAGTTGCTGGTGAAGATGCCGCCGTCCTTGTTGCTGTCGGAGTAGCCCAGCATGATGTCCTGCTCGGCGCCGCTGCGCTTGACCATGTTGGCCACGCCGGGCAGGGCGTAGAACTCGCGCATGATGGGCGCGGCGTTGCGCAGGTCTTCAATCGTTTCGAACAGCGGCACCACGATCAGGTCATGGGTGGCGGCTTCGTTCAGGATGCCGTGCATCAGGCCCACTTCCTTTTGCAGCAGCAGCACCTCCAGCAAGTCGCTCACGGCCTCGGTGTGGCTGATGATGTAGTGGCGGATGCTTTGCGCCCCGAACCGCGCCAGCATCTGTTTTGCCGTCTCGAAAATGGCCAGTTCGCTTGCGGCCAGCGCCGAGTAATTCGCCCCCAGCACGCGCAGCGGCCGCGCGTCGTTCAACAGGCCCAGCAGCAGGGCGCGCTTGGCCGTCTCGTCCAGGCTGGCGTAGCTGTGTGCGATGCGCGCCACGGCCAGCAGCTCGGCCACCACTTCCTCGTGCTTGTCCGAGCTTTGGCGCAGGTCCACCGTGGCCAGGTGAAAACCAAACACTTCCACCGCGCGGATCAGCGGATGCAGGCGAAGAGCCGCCAGCGCCGCGCCGTGGTGCGACAAGAGGGAGGCCTCCAGCGTGCGCAGATCGGCGCAGAAATCCTCCGCCCGCAAATAGGGGTTTTGCGGCGCCACCGCATGGCGCGCGGCGTCGGTGCCGGTCAGGTCTTTGAGCGTGGCCGCCAGCCGGGCGTAGACGCCGGTGAGGGCGCGCCGGTAGGGCTCGTCCTGCCGGTGCGCATTGGTGTCGGGCGAGCTGTTGGCCAGCGCCTGCATCTCGGGCGAGCAGTTCACCAGCATGGCGGATATCGACAGCTCCGCGCCCAGGTAATGCACCTCGGTGAGGTAATGTCGCAGCGCCACCTCGCTTTGGCGGCGCAGTGCGTACTCCAGTGTTTGCGCACTCACATTGGGGTTGCCATCGCGGTCGCCGCCAATCCACTGGCCCATGCGCAGGAAGCTGTGCACCGGGTGGTTGCCCAAATGGTCTTCCAGCTCGGCGTAGAGCTTGGGGATTTCGCGCAGAAAGGTGGACTCGTAATAGCTCAGTGCGTTTTCAATCTCGTCGGCCACGGTGAGTTTGGTGAAGCGCAGCAGGCGGGTCTGCCAGAGCTGCATCACGCGCGCGCGGATGTGCGCCTCGTTGGCGGCCAGCTCTTTGGGCGAGAGGGCGTCTTTGGCGGTATGGCCCGCCAGCGCGCGGGCGCGGACCTCATCCCGCTCGCCCAGCAGGCGGGCAATGTCCCGCTCGGCATCCAGAATGCTTTTGCGCTGCACCTCGGTCGGGTGGGCCGTGAGCACCGGCGACACATAGGCCGTTTCGAGCATCGTTGCTATTGTTTTAGGTCCTATGCCAGCCCATCGACAGCGGGCCAGCGCCACTTCAACGCTGCCTTCCTGGGTGTCACCGGCGCGCTCGTGCAAGGCACGGCGGCGGATGTGGTGACGGTCTTCAGCCAGGTTGGCCAGATGGCTGAAGTAGGTGAAGGCGCGGATGACGCTCACAGCCTGGTCGCCGCTCAACCCTTTGAGCAGTTTCTTGAGCGACTTGTCGGCTTCGGTGTCGGCATCACGCCTGAACGCCACCGAGAGCTTGCGAATCTGCTCGATCAGGTCAAAGGCAGCCGGGCCTTCCTGCTCGCGGATCACGTCGCCCAGAATTCGGCCCAGCAGGCGGATGTCATCCACGAGCGGGCGCTCATTGGCCTTCATTTTGGCCAGGGTGCCTGGCTTGGCCGGGGGGACTTCAAGGTTCTTGCTGGCGCTGGTTTTGGTCATCAGCCATGCTAGCATTCCAAGTGAAGGCCGCACACACATTAGCAACAGGTTACGACTTTGAACCCATCCTCGCTCCCCCCTTCTGGCTCCCCCGACAGCCCCAATTTGGTGATTGCCACCCGCGAAAGCCGCTTGGCGCTTTGGCAGGCCGAACACGTCAAGGCTTTGCTGTTGCGCAGCGGGCACAACGTCACGCTGTTGGGCATGACCACCCGTGGCGACCAGATTTTGGACCGTTCTCTAAGCAAGGTCGGTGGCAAAGGCCTCTTCGTCAAAGAGCTCGAAGTGGCACTGGAAGAAGGCCGTGCCGACCTGGCCGTGCATTCCCTCAAAGATGTACCCATGGACTTGCCCGAGGGCTTCAGCCTGGCCTGCGTGATGGCGCGCGAAGACCCGCGAGACGCCTTTGTGTCAAACCAATATGCGTCGCTGGCTGAGCTGCCGCCCGGTGCTGTGGTGGGCACGTCCAGCTTGCGGCGCAGCGTATTGCTTCGGGCGCTGCGGCCTGATCTGAAAATTGAGCCACTGCGTGGCAACCTCGACACGCGCCTGCACAAGCTGGACGACGGCCAGTACGCGGCCATTGTGCTTGCCGCTGCGGGGCTGAAGCGCCTGGGGCTGGGGGCTCGCATTGCCAGTTTCTTTGAGCCCGTCCACATGCTGCCCGCGGCGGGCCAGGGCGCATTGGGGATAGAGATCAGGGCCGACCGGGCTGATTTGATCGCGGCGCTCACGCCGCTCGCGCATCTACCTACCTGGCTGGCCGTGACCGCAGAGCGCGCCGTTAGCCGCGCCATGGGCGGCAGCTGCTCCATGCCGCTGGCAGCGCATGCCACCTGGGTTTCTGGCGCCGCAGGGTCGACAGTGACAGCCCCAGTGCTGGAAATCCATGCCGCCTGGGGCGAGCCAGAGCTGGCACGCGACGCAACAACGGGCGCGGCAATGCCCCAGCCGCTGGTGCGTGCGCATCTGGCTGATCGGGTGACGGACCTTTGCCAGGCGGCCGCCCTGGGCGAGCGGGTGGCAGCGCTTCTGGTGGCCGGTGGTGCCCAAAGTTTGCGCGCCGCAGGCTAAGCCGTGCGGGTTGCCATGCGTGTTGCCAAGAGCGATGCCAAGAATGTTGTAGTGACCCGGCCGGAACCGGACGCGCAAGGCTGGGTGCACGGCCTGCAGGCGGCGGGGTTTGAGCCACTTGTGCTGCCGCTCATTGACATACGTCCTGTGCCCGACGCAAGCGCTTTGCGGCACGCCTGGCATAACCTGGCGGGGTATGCCGCTGTGATGTTCGTCAGTGGCAATGCGGTGGTGCAATTCTTTGCATCAAAACCGCCTATGGCCTTAGTGCTCACTGCGGATGTAGCTATTAAAACAAGGGCATGGGCGACTGGGCCTGGCACCTCGCGTGCGCTGCTGCGCGCCGGTGTGGACGTTCGCTGCATAGACGCGCCGGGGCCGGATGCGGATCAGTTTGACACCGAGGCACTCTGGTCAGTGGTGCGCCACCATGTGCAGCCCAACACCCGGGTGCTGATCATCCGGGGTAGCAACAGCGTTGGCCGTGGCGAGCCGGGCCGACTTGGCGCACGGGATGGCGAAACCAGCCCCGGCGAGGGCCGTGACTGGTTCGCGCGACAGGTCAGGCAAGCAGGCTGCAGCGTTGATTTTCTGGTGGCCTACCAGCGCTGTGCACCGGTGTTCAGCGCGCAACAGCACAGCGCGGCCTGCACGGCAGCGGCAGATGGCTCGGTCTGGTTGTTCACCAGCAGCGAGGCAATTGCAAATCTGGCCGCCTGGCTGCCCGGCCAGAACTGGCAAGGTGCGCGTGCCGTGGCCACCCATGCGCGCATTGCCGCCAGCGCGCGCCAGCTTGGGTTTGGTGTTGTTTGCGAGTCACGCCCGCGCTTAAGCGACGTCGTCGCGTCGATAGAATCGATGGGATGAACCCGACCCAGACCAACACCGCAAGCCCTGACCCGGGGGACGCGGGGTTGTCTGTCGCCACGCCGTCTTTGCGCAGCGCGCTGGAACGCGGTGCCATGTTGCTGTTGCTGGTCGTGGGCGCAGTGGCCGTGGTGGCCTTGATCACCAGTGGCTTGCTGTGGCAGAAACTGTCCAACATGCAGGAGCAGTTGGCCCGGCAAAGCGCTGATTCGGGAGCCCAGTCGATCGAGGCCCGGATGATCGCCAGGGCAGCCCAGGAACTGGCGCAAGAGACCGCTGCCAAGCTCGCGGTGTCAGACGCCAAATTCAGCGAAGTGGCCCTGCAGCGCACCCAGCTTGAAGAGCTGATGCAAAGCCTGTCGCGCTCGCGCGACGAGAACCTGGTGGTCGATATTGAATCCACCGTGCGTCTGGCGCAGCAGCAGGCGCAACTTACCGGCAGCGTCGAGCCGCTGCTGGCTGCGTTGAAAACCGCCGACCAGCGGGTGTTGCGCGCGGCGCAGCCGAGGCTCAACCCGCTGCAGCGGGCCATCGCACGCGATGTGGACCGCATCAAAGCCACGACCTTGTCTGATATGCCGACACTGCTCATCAAGATGGACGAACTGGTCCGCCTGGCTGATGATTTGCCGCTCGCCAATGCAGTCGCCACGGCCGCGGCGATGGGCTCGCTCAGGCGCCAGAACACCGAGGCTCTGCCGATCTGGTGGCAGCGCGCGCTGCAGATGGTCGGCGAGGAAGCGCGCGGCCTGTTGCGGGTGAGTCGCATTGAGCAGCCCGAGGCGGCGTTGCTGTCACCCGAGCAGTCATTTTTTGTGCGCGAAAACTTAAAGCTCAAGTTGCTCAATGCCCGGCTGGGGTTACTCGCTCGGCAACTGGAATCATCGCGCGCTGACTTGAGCGCGGCGTCCCTGTCGCTTAACAGGTATTTTGACCCGGCTTCGCGCAAGACCCAAAATGCGGCAAGTGTCTTGCAGCAGGTGCAAGCGCAAATGAAAACGCTGGAGCTGCCACGGGTCGACGAGACCCTGGCGGCCCTGGCTACAGCGGCGGCCGGGCGTTAGCACCTGGCCCTGAAGCCTGTTCACGGCACGCCCCATGCGCATCGTTTTATCCCTCCTGACACTGTTCGCCATTGCGGTGGCGGTGGCGCTGCTGGCCGGCAACAACCAGGGCACGATCACGCTCTACTGGCCGCCATACCGCATTGATGTGTCGCTGAATCTGGTGCTGCTGCTGCTGGTGGGAACATTTGTGTTGCTGCATCTTGCGCTGCGCGCGCTGGCCGCGCTGTTTGCCATGCCGGGGGAAGCCAGGCGCTGGCGCCTTCAGCACAAGGAGCGCGCCATGCACGTGGCGCTGCTGGACGCGCTGTCGCACCTGATGGCGGGGCGTTTTATCCGCGCCCGCAAGGCGGCCGAGCTGGTGCTGGTGCAGGAAAGCGCGTTGCAGCGCGGCGGCGACAAGCTGGATTACGGTGCACGGCTGCGCGCCATGTCGCATTTGCTGGCCGCTGACAGTACCCACGCCCTGCAAAACAGGGAAGCGCGTGACGCCCATTTTCGCGATGCGCTGGCACAGGCCTCGCTACGCGACGCGCAGGAAACCCGTGAAGGTGTGCAATTGCGTGCGGCGCGCTGGGCCCTGGATGACCGTGATGCCCAGGCCGCCCTGCGCTGGCTTGATGATTTGCCCCAAGGCGCAGCACGGCGAACGATTGCCCTGCGCCTGCGCCTTGAGGCCACCCGGCTGGCGCGCCAAACCACGCTGGCACTGGAGACTGCACGGCTGCTGGCGAAGCACCGGGCGTTCTCCGAGGCTGCCGGGCAAAGCATTGTGCGCGGCCTGGCCCTGGAACTGATGGCCAACGCGCATGACCCGGCGCAATTGCAAAAAGCCTGGGGCGGGCTCGACACCGCCGAGCGGTCTACGCCTGAGGTGGCAATTGCAGCGGCGCTTCGCCTGTTGGCGCTGGGTGGCGATGTGGGCATGTCGCGGTTGTGGCTGCTGCCCGTGTGGGAACACATGGTGCAGGGCCCAGGCCTGCTGGCGCACGCGCAGCGTGGAGAACTGGGCGACGCGCAGCGCGTCAAGCTGATTGAGGCGCTGGAGCGAGGCTTTGCGCTGGCAGGGGGCGCACCTGATGCACCGTGGCTGACGCGCATTGAGACCGCGCAGATGCGTTTGCCCGGCGACGCCCTGTTGCAGTACCTGGCGGGCGTCACCTGCATGCACCTGCAATTGTGGGGCAAGGCGCAGCAACTGCTGATGCAATCGGTACCCCTGCTGCGCGACCGGCAGCTTGAGCAAAACGCGTGGGTTATGCTGGCCGCACTGGCCGAGCGGCGCGAAGATGCCAACGCTGCAACTGCGGCCTACAAAAACGCTGTGCGAAGCGCAGGCAAGGACGTGAAGGACGGCACAAAACAGTGACGAAAAAAAGGGCACTTCGGGTGCCCTTTTTTTGTCATGCGCCATTCAGGCGCCGTTCGGTGACTTACTGCGGTGTGGTCTGCTCGAACGGCAGTGTCATGGTGCGCAAATCGCGTTTGGTCTCCACCAGAATCAGCGGGTCGGTGTCGACTTGCACCGCCGCAGCACGCTCACGCGGCACATGGATTGGCTTTGGCTCGGCCGCGATCGCGGCTTGTACTGAAGCGGCTTTTTCAGGGTTGGAATTGACCCAAGCCAGACCCGCCGTTTGCGCCACCTGATTCAGTGACTCAACCGGCAACTCGAAGGCTTGCACTTTTGGCAGGCCTTGCGCGGCCACGGCTAGTACGGACGTACTCAGCGTCGGCAGGGGCACTGACACGGGCGCGGGTACGGGTGTCGGCATGGCTTGCGCCACAGGTGTGCTGGCGGCCTGGGCAACAGGGGCAGCCGATGCCGGCTCTTTTACTGCAAAATAGCTAGCACGCGGTGCATGATCGACGAGGGCGGGCGGCGCATCTGACCCCTGGGAATCGGCTGCAAAGCCTTCCATCGGTGGCTGGCTGTCACGCGGCGCACGGTCCGGGCGCTCACCGCGCTCACCACGCGGGGCGCGATCACGGCCATAGCGGTCACGGGAGCGTTTCTCACGAGCTTGTTCACCTTCGTGCCCGCCTTGTGCGCCACCCCGTGCTTCTGCGCGTCCGTCTGCGCCCGCATCGCCGGATTCCAGCGCTTGACTGCCGATCTCGGAAGAGGGCGCGCTCAAGTGTGGTGCACCTGATGGATCGTTCTCGTTCGGACGTGCGTTGCGATCAGGACGGCGTTCAGAACGCCCTTCAATTCGACCCTCATTGCGACCGTCATGACGTGCCTGATTGCGGCCTTCCTGACGAACTTCACCGCGACCGTCATCACGCCGTTCTGCTTGCTCTTCGGCGTGCCCTTCGGGCCTGGCTTCGGCCATCGGCAGGTCTGTCCGGCTTTCGCCGCGCCCATCCGAACGCTCAGCACCGCGTTCATTGCCGCGCTCGCCATTGCGTTCTGCGCTGCGGCCACGCTCACCACCCCGGCTGCGCTCTGTGCGCTCGCCGGTTTCCGGACGCTCGCCACCGCGACCGCCGCGCTCACCACCGTGCTCACCACCACGTTCGCCGCGCTCGGCGTTGCGCGATGCGCGTTCCCTCCTGGGCTCCCGTGCGCCGTCCTGGCCGGTCGTCGCATCAGCACGGACATTTGCCACACCTTGCGCAGGCCCAATACCTCCGTCTATCAACACCGGTTTGCCGTCGGCGTCAAAACGTTCACGTTGCTGGCCCTCTCCTTGACCTTGCCCCTGACCTTGACGATCGCCCCGGTCTCCCCTGGCACTACGACCACCACGGCCACCGCGCCCGCTCCGGCTGGATTCACCGCGCGCGCCATCACGCCCTTCAGGGCGGGCTTCCATGCGTCCGCCGTCACGGCCACCCTCCCGTGCACCTCCCCGTCCTTCACTGCGGGCGCCATCCCGGCGTGCACCGTCTCTTGGTGCGCGGTCTTCCGGCTTGTCATCTTTTTTGCCTTCAGCGACCGGTTTCGGGATCGGTGTTGCCAGCGGGGCCGAGACAAACAAATCTTTGACCCATCCGAAAAAGCCTTTTTCAGCCGGCGCCGGCGCCGGTGCGGCTACCACGCGCCTGGCCACCGGCGCAGGTTTTTGCACCGGCTTTTGCGAAGGGTGAGGTGCTGCGGCCTGGTGCTTGACCGGCTCCGGTTTTGGCACCGCCACAGGCGCAGGCGTGTCCGGCAGCACGCCTTTGATGATCGGCGTCTGCCGGTTGGTAGGCTCCTGCGAGCGGCGCGTCACGCCAGTCGGGTCTTCCACCTCCTCGGCCATTTTGTAGCTGACTTCCATGCCGTCAAGGCGCGGGTCGTCGTGCTTCAAGCGCTCCAGCTTGTAGTTGGGCGTTTCCAGCGTCTTGTTGGGCACCATCAGCACGTTGATGCGCTGTTTGAGTTCAATTTTGGCGATCTCGGTGCGTTTTTCGTTCAGCAGGAATGACGCCACATCCACCGGCACCTGGCACAGTACCGAGGCGGTGTTGTCCTTGAGTGATTCTTCCTGAATGATGCGCAAAATTTGCAGCGCGCTCGATTCAGTATCGCGGATGTGGCCCGAGCCCCCGCAGCGCGGGCAGGGAATCGAAGCGCCCTCACTCAAAGCCGGGCGCAAGCGCTGGCGGCTCATCTCCATCAGGCCAAATTTGCTGATGGTGCCAAACTGCACGCGGGCGCGGTCCTGGCGCAGCGCATCGCGCAGGCGGTTTTCAACGTCGCGGCGGTTGCGGCTTTCTTCCATGTCGATGAAGTCGATGACGATCAGGCCACCCAGGTCGCGCAGGCGCATCTGGCGTGCCACTTCTTCAGCGGCTTCCAGGTTGGTGCGGGTGGCGGTTTCTTCGATGTCGCCACCGCGGATGGAGCGGGCCGAGTTGACGTCCACGCTCACCAGCGCTTCGGTGTGGTCAATCACGATCGCGCCGCCGCTGGGCAGGGTGACGGTGCGGGCGTAGGCCGACTCGATCTGGTGCTCAATCTGGAAGCGCGAGAACAGCGGCGCATCATCGCGGTAACGCTTCACGCGCGCGGCGTGCTCGGGCATCACATGCGCCATGAACTGCTGCGCCTGGTCGTACACGTCATCGGTGTCGATCAGGATGTCGCCAATGTCCTGGCTGAAGTAGTCGCGGATCGCGCGTATCACCAGAGACGATTCCTGGTAAATCAGATACGCGCCTTTGCCGCCTTTGGCTGCGCCTTCAATCGCGCCCCACAGTTTTAGCAGGTAGTTCAGGTCCCATTGCAGCTCAGGCGCGGTGCGGCCAATGCCGGCGGTACGCGCAATGATGCTCATGCCATTGGGGTATTCGAGCAGGTCCAGCGCTTCTTTCAAGTCCGCCCGGTCTTCGCCTTCAATGCGGCGGCTGACACCACCGCCGCGCGGGTTGTTGGGCATCAGCACCACGTAGCGGCCGGCCAGCGACACAAAGGTGGTCAGCGCCGCGCCCTTGTTGCCGCGCTCTTCTTTTTCCACCTGCACCAGCAGTTCCTGGCCTTCGCGGATCGCGTCCTGAATGCGGGCCTGGCTGACGGACACGCCCTGCTGAAAATACTGCTTGGAGATTTCCTTGAACGGCAGGAAGCCGTGGCGGTCTTCGCCGTAATCCACAAAACAGGCTTCCAGCGACGGCTCAACTCGCGTGACAACCGCCTTGTAAATATTGCCCTTGCGCTGCTCGCGCCCTTCAATTTCGATCTCGTAGTCGAGCAGTTTTTGCCCGTCAACAATCGCCAGGCGGCGTTCTTCAGCCTGCGTGGCGTTAATCAGCATCCGTTTCATGGTTGCAACTCCTCTTTCAGTTCTCTATGCACCCGGTTTTGCC
>JANMVO010000101.1:0-24326 GCA_031392805.1 Rhodoferax sp.
CTGTTGAAACAGTTCATGCAACAAAAGGCTTAAGCTGTCAAGCGCGCATTTTGCGGAAACATCGCCTTGCGGGCGTCGTCGTCCATCTCGGCTTTAAATGCGTGCCGCGTCTTCAAAGCCTCAGCGCGTTGCGCTGCCGGCCTGGCATTGATCTCGTCCAGCAAGCGCTTGACGTTGGGCAGCCTGGCCCAAGCATCTGGCCCCAGGATAAAGGGCACCGCGCGTGCCCAGCCCCACACGGCCATGTCCACCAGGGTGTACTTGTCGCCCAACATGTAACGGTGTTTGGCCAGTTGCGCATCGATGATGCTCCAGTGGCGCCATGCCTCAAAGTCGTAGCGGTTCACCGCATAGGTTTTGGGCTCGGGTGCGAAGTGTTTGAAGTGCACGGCCTGGCCCGAATACGGCCCAATACCGGTCGCCACAAACATCAGCCATGAATGCATCTGGGCGCGCGCTGCGGGCGTATTCGCTGGCAGAAACTGGCCGGTCTTTTCCGCCAGGTACAACAGGATGGCATTGCTGTCAAAAACGATTGCATCCCCATCCACCAGCGCTGGCGTCTTGGCGTTTGGATTGATCGCTGTGAACGCAGGAACATGCTGCTCGCCTTTGCGCGTATCGACCGGCACCAACTCGTAGGGCACGCCGCTCTCTTCAAGAAACAGTGCCACTTTGGCGGGGTTGGGAGACGGGTGATAGTAGAACTTGATCATGTTTGTCCTGTGAAAAAATCGGGCCAATTAATTATGCCGTGGCAGCCATGTTGCCGCGCAGGAACTCGCCAAACCGCGCAACGGCTTCTTTCGGCTTCTCCAGGGTGGGCAGGTGGCCGCACTGCTTGAGCACATGAAATTGCGCATTTGGCAGGCCATCCGCAAGCGCGCGACCCACCGATGTCGGCACCAGTGCATCCTCCTCGCCCCACAACACCAAGGCCGGCATTGTCAAAATCCCGAGCCGGGAGGTGGCCTCCGGGCGCGTCGCCACGGCCCGGGCCTGCGCGGCGCCAACCTGGCCACCCAGGCGCTGCGCCATTGCCTTGAAAGTTGCCGCAGCAACCGTTGCCTCCTTTTGCACCACAAGGCCCGCGAGCATGTCAATCACGGCAGCCGGTGTCGCTTCCAAACCGGCGGCAAGATCAGGCCCGCCCGGCTTCGCGGCGTCCGGATTACAGCCCATCAACCACAGTGCTGTCACGCGCTGGGGCGCGGCCAGCGCCACTTCGAGGGCCAGATTGCCACCATAGGACGTTCCGACAAGGGCGAATTTGGCGGGCGCGCGCGCGAGGATGTCGGTAACACTTTCGTCAAGACGCGGTTTTGGCGACAGCAGCACGTGCGCCTGAATTGCATCGCCAAGATCGGCGATCACGTCTCGGTACAACGCTTCGTCGCAGAGCAAGGCTGGGATGAAAACCACCGGTGTGGGCAACCTATTCATTGGAATTTCCTTTGGAATTGAGTCATGAAGCGCGACGCAATGGCAAGCAGCCATTGGGTTGCGCAAGCATACAGTTTAAGCGCGAGATCAGCACTGCTCCCTGGCGCGACATCCAGCCATAGATACATCGAAAAGTACCCAAGCATCGTGGGCCATGGCCTGCAACACACCGGTGAGACCGTCAGGGGTGAAAGCCACATCGTCACGACGCCGCAGTAAAATTTTGACGCTGTAGTAAATTACAGGCGGCATCCGGACGAGCGGGACTTTTCACCAACGACTAACCCTTAGGAATTCACATGACAGACCAAGCACGCTTTGAGCTATTCTCCTTCTGGCGTACATCCGCCACTTACCGTGTGCGCGTCGCCTTCAACCTGAAGGAGGTAAGCCCGCAGGAACGCAACATCAATCTGGACGCGGCAGAGCAACACAGCGAAGCGTTTCTCAAAATCAATCCACTGGGTGCCATTCCAGCATTGATCGACACCCAATCCGGTCAGTCGCACACTCCCATCACCCAGTCGCTGGCGATTCTTGAATTTCTCGACGAGACCTATCCCTCTCCCCCGCTGCTGCCAGCAGACCCGCATGGCCGCGCACGGGTGCGCTCGCTGGCGGCGATGCTTGCGGCCGATACCCACCCGCTGATCACGCCGCGCGTCAAGAAATACCTGAGCACCGAGGGCAAGTTTGACGATGCCGCCTGGCGCGCATGGCAGATTCACTGGTTCACCACGGGACTGCAAGCGGTGGAACAGCGACTGGCAAACGAGGCCGAGACCGGCAGCTTCTGTCATGGCGAGTCGGCCACTCTGGCCGATATTTGCCTGGCCAGCATCATGGTGGTTATGCGCGTCTTCAAGATCGAAGTGCCCAAGATTCCGACGGTCAACCGGATCTTCACCACTTGCGAGCAACTTGAGGCCTTCGCCAAAGCCGCACCGGCCCGCCAGACAGGCGCGCCGACCGCCTGACACAGCGGCATTCAGCTTGCGCCCTGTCTGGCCGTTGGTGGCAATAGCCGGGGTATTGCTGGTATTTGCAAAATCCAATACGCTATTCTTTAAATAGCGTAAAGTGATTAATCCACCGGGGCTTGAGTCCGTTTTTCAATCCGCACTGGCCGGGCGCGTTGTTGGAACGCCGGGCGATGTGCTCGAACTGCGCATTGCGATCCGTCTGCGCAGTGCCATCGCGCATCTTGCGATTGGCCTGAAGGCTGGAACCCAATTGGCGGCTTCATTCAGGCAGGGGTGGCCTGCATCGCGTAATGATTCCGAGTGCCAGATCAACTGGCGAAAGGCTTTACTTTTAGTAGCAAATTCTGATGGCTGGGAGCCAACCAGCGACCGGTGCGACCCAGAGACTCCGGTTGGGAGAGGTGTGCGCGTGCTGGAAACAGGGTTGAGCAACAAATGGAAAGGCGCTGTTATTTTGCGCCATCACTCTGGCAAACGCAGGTGCCAAGCGCCATGACGGTGCCCGCTGATGCGGGACAATAGCGGCATGAGAAACCTTCTTCCCAAAGCCACTTGGGCGCTGATCCAGCAGCAACCCGAAGCACTCTTTGTGGACGTGCGCATGGAGATTGAGTCCCTGTACGTGGGGCGTCCGCCCGGTGTGCACATCATTGCCTGGTATGAGTACCCTGACTTGACGCCGCATCCCGCGGAGTTTGTGCGCCTGGTCGAACGCGAGGCGGGTGGCGACAAGGGCCGCTCCGTGATTCTGATTTGCCGCAGCGGCAAACGCAGTGTGGACGCCGGTCTGGCTCTGAAAGCAGCCGGGTTTACTGGCGTCATCACCGTCTTGCACGGTTTTGAGGGCGACCTTGACGACACATTTCATCGCTCCAGGCTGAACGGCTGGCGGTTTGACGGTCTGCCTTGGGAACAGATGTGATTTTGTCTATCAAATTGCACGCTAGCCAGCGTGCTATATGCATAGTTAGCTATTATTATGATAGTATCTGAGATTTCCCATGCGCCCGGGCACACGCTGGCACCGTCGCCGATGCAGGTGCCGACCCGCGCGCCTGTGCAGGATGCACCGGGTCAGCCTGACGCTTGCCGCGCCATCCTGCGCGAGGTCTTTGGCTACGGGCAGTTCCGTGGGCCTCAAAAGGCCATCATAGAACACGTGGTGGCAGGTGGCGACGCGCTGGTGCTGATGCCCACCGGTGGCGGCAAGTCGCTGTGCTACCAGATTCCGGCCATTGCCAGGCAGCAAGCCGGGCACGGCATCACGGTCGTCATTTCACCGCTGATTGCGTTGATGCACGACCAGGTGGGTGCCTTGCACGAGGCCGGTGTCAGCGCCGCGTTTCTCAACTCCACTCTGTCCGGTGAAGAAGCCGCAGACGTCGAGCGCCGCCTGCTGCGCGGTGACATCACACTGTTGTATGCCGCACCCGAGCGGGTCACCACGCCGCGCTTTCTGGCGCAACTGGATTCGCTGCACGAGCGCGGGCAGTTAAGCCTGTTTGCAATTGACGAAGCCCATTGCGTCAGCCAGTGGGGCCATGACTTCCGCCCCGAGTACCGGGCGCTCACCGTGCTGCATGAGCGCTTTGCCACAGTGCCGCGCATTGCGCTGACCGCCACCGCCGACGCGTTGACCCGCGCCGACATACTGGAACGCCTGCAACTGCAAGACGCCCGCGCCTTTGTCAGCAGTTTTGACCGCCCCAACATCCGCTACACCATCGTCGAGAAGAAGGACCCCACGCAGCAACTGCTGCGCTTCATCACGCGCGAGCACCGGGGCGACGCCGGCATTGTCTATTGCCAGTCGCGCAAACGCGTGGAAGAGATTGCGCAAACCCTGTGCAACGAAGGTGTTGACGCCTTGCCGTACCACGCCGGGCTGGAGGCATCGGTGCGCCAGGCCAATCAGGACCGTTTTCTGCGCGGCGAGAGCGTTGTGATGGTGGCCACCATCGCCTTCGGCATGGGCATCGACAAACCCGACGTGCGCTTTGTCGCCCACCTGGACATGCCCAAAAACATCGAAGGCTACTATCAGGAAACCGGCCGCGCTGGCCGCGACGGTGAGGCCGCCGACGCCTGGATGTCTTATGGCCTGCAAGACGTGGTCACCCAGCGCCGCATGATCGACGAGAGCCCCGCCGGTGAAGAGTTCAAACAGGGCCTGCGCGGCAAGCTTGATGCGTTGCTGGGCCTGGCCGAGGCCACCGATTGCAGAAGGGTGCGGCTGCTCGCCTACTTTGGCGAAACCTATGGGAAATTTGCCGCGGGGCCGCCGCCAGGTTCTCGAAGAGCGGCGGAACCAAATTTAGCCCCTTCGGAGGGCAGCGCCGTACCCGAAGCGACAAGCGTGGGGGCCAATCACACATGCCACAACTGTGACAACTGCATTCAGCCCCCGGCCGTGTGGGATGGCACCGACGCGGCCCGCAAACTGCTGAGCACCATTTACCGCGTGCAACAGCAAAGCGGCATCAGCTTTGGCGCGGGCCACATCATGGACATCCTGCGCGGCAAGACGACCGAAAAAGTCGCCCAGTTTGGCCATGCGCGTTTAAGCACTTTCGGCATTGGCGCGGGACTGTCTGAAGTGCAACTTCGCGGCGTGCTGCGCCAGTTGATTGCCATCGGCGCTGTGGCGGTGGATGCGCAGGCGTTCAACACCCTGCAATTGACAGATGCCTCGCGCGCCGTGCTCAAAGGCGACGTGCCGGTGCGGCTGCGCGAGTCGGTGTCGTCACCGGCAGAACGCAAAGGCAAACGCGCATCGACCTCTGTTACAGGCAAACCAGCCCTGGCCAAAGCCGCCATTGCGCTGGATGCAGCTGCGCAGGAACGGTTTGCCGCACTAAAAACCTGGCGCGCCGAAGTCGCCCGCGAACACAACCTGCCCGCCTACGTGATCTTCCATGACGCCACGCTGGCCGCCATTGCCGAGCGCGCACCGCAGTCTTTGAATGATTTGCAGGGCATCAGCGGCATTGGTGCCAAAAAGCTGGAGGCCCATGGGGTGGCAGTGCTGAGAGTGGTGCTCACAGCAAGTTGAATAAAAACCTGGAGTCAGAATTCGGTCAATGCGAAGAACCAGCCAGCGTTGAAAGGCGCCTTTCTTTGCTACGCAGGCCAAAGTGTGACAAGCCTCGCGCTTACTTACTTACTGTCGCGACATGAAACTGCAGGTATAGAATTTACGTTCTTTTTTGAACTACGCCCAAATCAGACACCCTGAGGATCATCACATGTCTGGATATCGAATTGGAAACAGCACGCGATTGCTACTCGCACCCGTTTTGATTTTTATTTGCGGCTTTGCTGTCGCGCAAACTGAGGGCTTTCCGAGTAAAACCATACGCATCGTCGTCCCATTCGCCGCCGGCGGACCCGCAGATACGATCGCACGGATCGCCGCCACAGGTCTTCAATCCATGGGGCAATCGGTCATCGTAGACAACCGGGTCGGCGCAGGCGGCATGCTGGGCGCTCAGGCTGTAGCGAAAGCCGCCCCGGATGGCTACACCTTGCTGCTGTGCAATATTGGCGATGCCATGGCGGTATCGCTTTACAAGTCGATACCTTACAGTTTCGAGCGGGATTTCGCGCCGGTGTCCCTGCTGGCATCCTCCCCCTTTCTCATTGCCGTTCACCCATCGGTTGCGGCGCGAGATTTTCAACAGTTCCTGCAGTTGGCCAAAGCCAAGCCGGGTTCCCTGAGCTACGGTTCGGCGGGTAATGGCGTCTCCTCGCATCTTTCGGGTGAAGCGCTGAAATTGAAGGCAGGAATTGACATTCTGCACGTACCCTACAAAGGTCAGGCACCGGCCATGACCGACCTGCTTGGCGGCCAGATCTCCTTAATGTTTGCCAATCCGGTTACGACTCTGCCTTATGTGCGTTCCGGAAAATTGAGGGCACTCGCGGTGACCGGCCCCACTCGACTCGCGGATGCACCCGATATTCCTACCGTCTCAGAATCGGGCCTGCCAGGATACGAAGCGGAAACCTGGTTCGGGATTGCCGCTCCTGCGGGCACCCCCGAGGCCATCGTCAATCGTCTCGCGGAGGAACTGTCCAAAGTCATGAACGCGAAGGACGTCCGTGCCAGCCTGGAGTCACAAGGGGCGATCATTGTTGCCAGCACGCCCAGCGAATTTTCCCGGCGTATTCGAGCCGATATTGTGAACTGGCGCAGTGTCATCACGACTGCCAGGATTTCACTCGATTAGAGACATATAACCGGCGAACACAATTCGCTTTCCTCAGCGGACAGCGCATCGCAGGCGTGATTTTTTCAACACAAAAGGAACCTATTGTGGCTTTTATCAAACGACATGGCGAACCAACGCTGCACTATGAAGTCGACGACTTCACCGACGAGTGGAAGAATGCTCCGGTGCTCATCCTGCAGCACGGATTCGGGCGTTCTTCCAACCTTTGGTATCGGTGGGTTCCGTATTTGTCGCGCTTCTTTCGCATCGTCCGGCCGAACCTGCGGGGTCTGGGTCAATCGCCGCTCGACTTTGATCCTGAAACAGGCTACACGACACAGGGTTTCCTGGACGATATTCTCGCCGTTTGCGATGAGGTCAGTCCTGGACGGCCGGTGCACTATTGCGGGGAATCCATTGGCGGAATTATCGGGATAATGCTTGCGGCCGCGCATCCGCACCGACTGCGGACCCTCAGTCTCGTGTCGACGCCGCTGACGATTCCGAAGCACACCCAAGATACGTTCGCCTTTGGACATCCAAGCTGGCAGGATGCGATGCGCACCATGGGAAGTGAGCAATGGTCCGTTGCAGCCAACGCGTCCACACGTTTCCCGCCTGACGCTGACGCCGCGATGCAAAAGTGGTACGCGCATGACATGGGGAAATCGAGTGTCGACTCCCTCGTGGGTCTGTCCAGGCTGGCCATGAAAATTGATGTGAGGGATCAAGCGGCAAAGATTTCTACCCCCACGCTTGGCCTTTATCCTGGCAACGGGCGCATTACGCGCTTCGACGAGGAAATGGTGCGCACCACTATTCCTGGAATCCTGATGATGATGATGCCCACCGAATTTCATGCAGTGCAATTCTTGATGGCCAAGAAGTGCGCGCAGCAGGTTCTCTACTTCGCATCGCAACATGACGGGACACTGTGTGACGAATGACGGCCTTATAAGTGAAAAAAGGTAAATCCAAGCAGCTTGTCGACTCTGTCAAGTGCTGCGGGGCAGCCAGGAATGTTGTTCAACCGTGACGAAGCTACCGAAGGTCGCTCGGCCAATCGACAGTTCGGCGGGCTTGTCGCTTCAGCCCCGCGCGGCCCGCGCTTGAGTCGGGGCTGCCATTGATCCAGGCAATTTTTTCTTGAATTCAAGGAGATAAATTGAAATCAGCCATGCCAGCGATTGCCCTGTTTTTGGTGTTTGCCATGCCATTTTCGGCAGGCGTAAACGCCCAAGACTACCCGGCTAAATCAATCAGGATTGTCGTTCCGTTTCCGCCTGGAGGACCGGTTGATACGCTTGCACGGCTGTTCGCAGAAAAACTGAGACAACCGCTGGGTCAGACGCTGGTTGTCGAAAACCGGGCTGGAGCCAGTGGCTCAATCGGAGCGGCTGCGGTCGCCCGGTCCCCGGCAGACGGGTATACGCTGCTGATTTCAGGAAGTTCTTATGCCATGGATCCTGCTGTCAGGTCAGATTTGCCATTCGATCCGCGGAAAGATCTTCACGGGGTTTCAATGCTGGCATCCGGCCCGGTCGTGCTGCTTGCAACCAAAAACGTTCCGGCATCCAATGTCCAACAGTTGATAGGTTTACTCAAGAAAAATCCGGATAAGTACAGTTATGCCTCGATCAGGGTCGGAACGGTCAATTACTTTGCCGCAGAGCTTTTCAAACGGGCGACTGGAACGAAGATGCTTCATGTTCCATATAGCGGTGCAGCACCAGCGACACAAGCTATTTTGGCTGCAGAGGTAGACCTGTTTTTTAATAACGTGCTGTCCTCACTTCCGCAAATAAATGCGGGCAAAGTCAAGGCCCTGGCAGTGACAAGTTCGCGTCGTTGGCCATCTTTGCCTGACTTGCCCACTTTGGCAGAGTCGGGAGTTTCTAATTTCGAAATCATGTCGTGGTATGGCGTTTTTGCGCCGGCAAATACCCTCCGCCCCGTGCTGGATAAATTATCGGCTGAAATAAAGCAGGTCTTGAATGACCCAGATACTGAAGCAAAAATTACTCAATTGGGGCTTGAGGGCAAAGCGAGTTCCCCCGATGAATTTCAAGCTTACATTGGGCAAGAGATCGATAAGTGGACGGAAGTGGTGCGCAATGCCGGGATCAAGGCCGAGTGAACCCTTGCTTCACAGTGCCTGACCTAAACCCTCCAACCCCAGAAACGCCAGCGGTGTCCCCATTTAATTGTGAAATGAAGATTTTCAAAAGCCTGCGTTTTTTGGCAATCTCCAGCAAATTTGCGGTTCAAGGCTGACTTTTTACTTCAATCTTTGCGAAGTTTTGTCGGCACAACCCAGCGTAAACGTCAAACTGATGGAGCCTTGCTGAAATGCAGATTTTTTCGAATATGCCGCAGTTGCTTGCACGCAATGCGGCGGCGCATGGTGATGCCGTTGCCTTCATCGACGAGGGATGTGAAATCACCTATCGTGAATTCGATGCAATGGTCGGCAAAACGGCCGCTTGGCTCACTGGCCAGGGCATCGTGGCCGGTGACCGGGTTGCCGTCTGGCTGGTAAACCGCATCGAATGGATGGCACTGTACTTTGGCCTCGGTCAGATCGGCGCGGCTCTGATGACCATCAACACGCGTTACCGTTCGCATGAGCTGGCATATCTATTGGAGCGCTCGCAAGCCCGTCTGCTGGTGCTGCAGCTCAATTTCCGGCAGATCGATTTCCCAGCCGTATTACGCGACGTGCCGCACAACGCTGCGGTCAGCCTGCTTCGCGTTGGGGTGGTTGATGCGCGTGACGGAATTTTGCCAGCGCAAATTTTGGGTAAGGACACCGTTTCTTTCGACGTCCACGCGCTGTCCGATGGGAGTGCAGCGGCGAGCGCACATGCTGATGCAGATCCGCAAGCTATCAGCATTCTTTTCACCACGTCAGGTACTACCAGCGGGCCCAAGCTCGTGATGCACTCGCAGCGCACGGTGACGCTCCACAGCCAGCGCATCGCCAGTGCCTACGGCTTCAATCAGGAGGGGGTACGGCTACTGGCGGCGCTGCCTTTTTGTGGCGTGTATGGCTTTAACGCCGCCCTGGCAGCTTTTGCGGCTGTCAGGCCCGTGGTGATCATGACCACCTTTGACGCCGACTCAGCTGTCCAGTTGATTAACCGTCACCAGATCACGCATGTGTTCGGCAGCGATGAGATGTACGCGAACATTCTAGAACGCGCAGAGGGTGACCGTCCATTTTCTTCCCTGCGGATTGCAGGATTTTCATCGTTTCATCCAGGTGCAGGGGAAGTCGCAAAAGCCGGCTGGGCACGCCATGTCCCGATGCTCGGACTTTACGGGTCCAGCGAGGTTCAGGCGTTGTTTTCCCTGCAGCAGCCTTCGCTTTCCCTGGACGAACGGGTGGAAGCAGGGGGGGCGCCCGCAAGTCCCAATACTGTCATCCGTATTCGGGATGTCGACAGCGGCAAGTTGTTGTCGCCAGGCCAGAGTGGAGAGATCGAGATATGGGCTGATACCAATTTCGCCGGTTACCTGAACAATCCGCAGGCCAGCCAGGCGGCCGTCGATAAAGACGGCTTTTTCCATACGGGCGATATTGGCTACCTGCGCGAGGATGGGAGCTTTGTCTACCAAACAAGGCAGGGCGATGCGATGCGCCTGGCGGGGTATCTGGTCAGCCCGGCAGAGATAGAGGATGTCCTCAAGGCGCAGCCAGGCGTTGCCGACGTGCAGGTAGTGGCCATCGATATCGCAACCCGCACGCGCGTGGTTGCATTCGCCATCGCGTTGCCGGGCTGCCAGCTGGACGAAGCGCGGCTGCTTGCCGCGGCAGCCGGTACGCTGGCCGCGTTCAAGGTGCCTGCGCATGTGTGGGTCGTAGACAGTTTTCCGGTGACTCAAGGCGCGAACGGCACGAAAATACAGCGCGTGAAACTTCGGGAAATGGCGCTCGAAAAGCAGGCCGCGCTGGCAAAAGCTGATTGACATCCGCAAGGTGAATCAAGTTACACTGGGCGGTGACAATGCCGGAGAACATCTTTTCATGTAAGCCTGCGTTTTTGCTGAGATCTGCTGGCGAATATCTGCTGATATGAGCTACCTACGCAACGCATCCAGAGCCAGCTGATTGAGCCGGTGGCCAGGCTCAATCAGGGCTTCCACAATGCTGAAATGATTCAAGCCGGGCAGAGCTTCGCAAACTGGCACTGCTTTCTTCCCCCAGGAGGACTGGATCAACTGGTTGTGTCGCAAGAACTCTTCGCTCTCGTTGGCACCCGCCACGGTGTAGAGAACGCCCCGGTGCGCCCGCACCTTCCGCGCTGGCAGCCACGCCGGGCTGGCTTTTTTTGCCTGTGCATGTGTGAGCTTGAGTGATGCCTGCAAGTAAGGGGTCTGCCGTATCCGCTCCAACTCGTACAGGCCCGATATCGACAAGGCATTTTTGACCAGCCTTGAAGGCAAGTCGCCCGCAAAAGCCTTCCACACGCACGACAGCATCATCGCCGCCAGATGTCCCCCGGCTGAATGTCCGACCACGGTGATTCGCGACGGGTCACCACCATGCTTTGCAATGTTGCGCCAGGTCCACGCCAGCGCCTTGACCATCTGCAGGGTGATGTCGGGAATCGTCACCGGGCTGGCGGCTGCTCCCGAACACAGCGCGTAATTCGGAATCACCACGCAGACCCCGTCGCGCGTGAATGCCGGGGCAACAAACGAATGATCGGCCTTGTCCAGAGAACGCCAGTAACCACCGTGGATGAAGACCAGCACTGCGGCCCCACCCTGATGCGCACCGCGCAGCGGCGTATCGCCCGCAGCCGGAAAAATATCGAGCGTCTCGCTGGATTCACTGCCATAGGATAGGTTCAGCTCGCAGGCGTTACTCGCGCGCGCAGCCGCTGAATCACGCTGCCACCGCATCATGTGCTCGGAACATTCGGGCACCAGCATGCGGTTGTTGTACATGCTGTCAAGCCAGTTCTTATCGATTTTTCCCATCAGTTTCTCCAATGCCGTGATGAATTGACATTGTGATGGGAAAAAGTCGCGCACCATAAAAAGCGCGCACAACCCGATAGGTTGTGCGCGCCATGGATGTCATGCATCACCACGTGGCACCCGCGTCAGCGGGGCGGCAATTCAGGCGCTGCGGGCGGGTCGCTTCTTGGCGTCGCGCGGCACAAAGACCTTGCCGCCATTGCCCATGCTGGCAGTCTTCACGCCCATGGGCTTGCTGAATGCCGGTTTGCGGTCCGCAAAGTCGCCACGCGGTGCGCCACCGGTGTTACGGTCACCGGAATTTCTATCACCAGCAAAACGGTCGTTGAAGCCGCCTTTGCGCTCGTAACTGAAACCACCCTCTGCGTTGTTTCCATTGCCCTGATTGCTATTATTTAAATAGCCACCTGCGACCGCATCACGAGGGCTACCGGCATTTCTGTCAGAAAAACCGCCTCGGCTTGCACCAAAACCACCGGAGCGGCCACCTCCGCCTGCATTGCCACCGCCAAAGTTGCGGTCACGGGAGAAGCCGCCTCCGGCATTACTGCGGCTGTCACGGCCCCCAAAATTACCAGCGGGGCGTGAATCAGGCACGCGCTGCTTGGGCTCCAAGCCGGGCACCACTTCCGATTTAATCGGCTGGCGGGTGTAGCCTTCGATGTCAAAAATCTTGCGACGGTCACGCAGCTCGGCAAACGTCACGGCAATACCGTCACGCCCGGCCCGGCCCGTGCGGCCAATGCGGTGCGTGTAGTCCTCGGCTTTCATGGGCAGGCCAAAGTTGAACACATGGCTGATGGTAGGCACGTCAATACCGCGCGCGGCAACGTCAGTGGCGACCAAAATTTGCACGTGGCCTTCGCGCAACGCCATCAGGCGGCGGTTGCGCAGGCCCTGGTTCAGGGCACCGTGCAGGGCCACAGCGCTGAAGCCGTCCTGCTGCAGGTCGCTGGCCAATCCGTCGCACTCAATTTGCGTGCTGGCGAAAACAATCGCCTGGTTGATGGCGGTGTCGCGCAGCCAGTGGTCGAGCAGCTTGCGCTTGTGCTGCGCGTTGTCGGCCCAGAACAAAACCTGCTTGATGTTCTGATGCTTTTCCTGTGGCGAATCAATTTGAAGGCGCTGTGGCTCGCGCATCACGCGGGTGGCCAGTTGCTGGATGCGCGGTGCCAGTGTGGCACTGAACATCATGGTCTGCTTGCGCTCAATCGTGAGCTGGTTGACTTCGGCCAGATCATCGGCAAAACCCAAATCCAGCATGCGGTCGGCTTCGTCAACCACGAGGAATTGAACCTGATCCAGCTTGATTTGCATCGAGCGCTGCAGGTCCAGCAAGCGGCCCGGCGTGGCCACGACGAGGTTGGCGTTTTGAAGCTTGGCAATTTGCAGTTGGTATGGCATGCCGCCCACCACGTTGGCAATGCGCAGGCCGCGGCAATGCTGCACCAAGTCAATCGCGTCATGTGCGACTTGCTGGGCCAGCTCGCGCGTGGGGCACAAAATCAGCGCACCGGGAGTGGCGGCCTTGAAATTGCGCAGGTTGGTGGGGTCTTTGCGCTTGGCGCGCTTGGGCGCTGGCTCGCCTTTGGCCAAGGCGTCGGCTGTGGCCTGCTCAAAATCAGTGCGCTCTTTCGCTTCTGCATCCGCCTGCTGTTTGAGCAAGGTGTGCAAGACGGGCAGCAAAAATGCAGCGGTTTTACCACTGCCGGTTTGGCTGGAGACCATCAGGTCGGTAAAACGGCCAGCCTTTTCACTGGCGGCATCACCCTGCATTGCGAGGGGAATAGTTTTGAGTTGAACGGGGGTGGGCTGGGTAAAGCCCAGGTCTTTTACCGCGCGAATCAGCTCAGGCGCCAAGCCCAAGGGGATGAAGCCGTTGGGGACTTCCGGGACTGGAGGGGCATCCAAGGCTTCCGGCACGTCGGCAACGGCCACGACAGAAGGCTCAGCAAAAACCTCTGGGGCATCTGTGCCATGAGAGAAACTCTCGCTGGCACCAGGCGAAAAAGAGTCAGTAGTAAAGGATTCAGCAGGCGAAAAGTCGCCAGCCGCGTCAAAAGCGTCGTTCATTTAAATCTCACACGCGAGCACTGCCGCAGGGGCCGCTGCTCCGCCAATGGTTAAAAAACATCAACCATCAAACGGAACCTGCGCTGACTCAAAGTACAGTGTTTTTCAAAGTACAGAGTTTTTTCAGCGCTTGGGACTTGTTTTGCGTGGGATTAAAAATTAAGCCCACTGCGAAAGCCCATTGTGTGAGGGGAGATGTGCAAATGCGCGTTTTCTAGCGCAGCCTTGGATTATGGCATGGTTTCGGGTTTTCACCTAATCATTTAAGCGCAAAAAATGTGCTCGGTAGTGCGCCAGCTCATCTATCGACTCATGAACGTCGGCCAGCGCGGTGTGCCGCTGCTGCTTTTTGAAAGATTTATACACCTCGGGCCGCCAGCGTTTCGACAGCTCTTTGAGCGTGCTCACGTCGATGTTGCGGTAGTGAAAAAACGCCTCCAACAGTGGCATATACTTCACCAGAAAACGCCGGTCCTGGCCAATGCTGTTGCCGCACATCGGCGCGCCGCCTTTGGCGACGTACTGGCCCAAAAATGCGATCAATTGCGTCTGGGCCTGTTCCTCTGTCACGGTCGAGGCTTTAACCTTGGCTATCAGCCCGCTTTTCCCATGCGTGCCCTTGTTCCAGGCGTCCATCTGGTCGAGCTGTGCATCGCTTTGGTGAATCACCAGCACCGGTCCCTCGATTCTTGGCTCCAGATTCGGCCCGGTGACGATCACCGCAATCTCGATGATGCGTTCAACATCGGGCTCCAGCCCGGTCATCTCGCAATCGAGCCACACCAGATTCTGCTTGGATTTTTTCAGGGCCGCTGGTGCAATAGGGATTTTCGCGTCGGTCATGGCTTGAATTGTCGCCTATGGCCTAAACTTGCAACCCATGACTGAATCGATTTTGCCCCTGGCGCCCGCTGTCGTGTCGACGTTGGCGTCCGCATCCTTCACGCTGACTGTCAGTTTTGCGGCAGCCCTGCTGGTTGGACTTGTGCTGAAGTTCTGGCTGGCTTCGCGCCAGATCCGGCATGTGGCCCAGCACCGCAACATTGTGCCAGCCGCATTCGCAGGCAACATCATGCTGCCAGCGCATCAAAAAGCTGCCGACTACACCATTGCCAAAGCCCGTTTGGGCCTGCTGGAATTGGCGCTGGGCACCGCCGTCTTGCTGGGCTGGACGCTGTTGGGCGGGCTGTCCCTGCTTAATCAGGCCCTGCTGCAAGGATCAAGTGGCGGGATGTGGCAGCAAATTGCCCTTCTGGGCATGTTTGTACTGATTGGAGCGCTGATTGATCTGCCAATGACGTTGTACCAGACCTTTGTGCTGGAAGAGCGCTTTGGTTTCAACAAGATGACGTTCAAGCTGTGGCTGGCTGACCTTTTCAAATCCAGCCTCGTAGGGCTGCTTATCGGACTGCCCGTCATTGCGCTGATCCTTTGGGTCATGGGGGCTGCGGGCCACTGGTGGTGGCTGTGCGCCTGGGGGCTGTGGATGGGTTTTAACCTGCTGCTGCTGCTGATTTACCCCACTTTCATTGCGCCCATGTTCAACAAATTTCAACCGCTGGAGGACGAGACGCTCAAGGCACGGGTCAGCGCCCTGATGCAGCGCTGCGGGTTTGCCGCCAAGGGCCTGTTTGTGATGGACGGCAGCAAGCGCAGTGCCCATGCCAACGCCTACTTCACCGGCTTTGGTGCCGCCAAACGGGTGGTGTTTTATGACACTCTGTTGGCCAAACTGTCCGCGCCGGAGGTGGATGCCGTGCTGGCGCACGAGCTGGGGCACTTCAAGCACAAGCACATCGTCAAGCGGATTGTGACGATGTTTGCCATCAGCCTGGCAGGCTTTGCATTGTTGGGATGGCTGGCGACGCAGGCCTGGTTTTACACCGGGCTGGGTGTCAATCCAAATCTGAATGCGCCAAATGACGCGCTCGCCCTGATGCTGTTCATGCTGGCCGTGCCGGTTTTCAGCTTCTTCATTTCACCGCTGTTCGCGCAACTGTCACGCAAACACGAGTTCGAAGCCGATGCCTATGCGGTGGCGCAAACCAGCGGGGCTGACCTGTCCACCGCGCTGCTCAAACTCTATGAGGACAATGCCGCCACGTTGACACCTGATCCGATTTACGTGAAGTTTTATTACTCTCACCCGCCAGCCTCCGAGCGCCTGCTGCGGATGGCCACTTGAGGCTTGCCCGCAGCACTGCAATGAGCACTACAATGTCTGCCACATTGAAGAAAAAGGACTGGTCAGCCCTCACCAGACGGTCACTATCAGCTACTAAAGTAATATCAAATCTGGCAAAACTCGACCACTGGAAGCTGAGTGGTGATGGCCCCACCCTGGCAATCGAGAAGACCTATGACTTTGCCAACTATTTTGAGACCATGGCATTCGTCAATGCCGTGGCTTTCATTGCCCATACGCAGGACCATCACCCCGATTTGTCGGTGCACTACAACCGCTGCGTGGTGCGTTTCAACACGCATGATGTGGGTGGCATATCAAGCACTGATTTTGATTGCGCGGCTCAAATTGACGCGCTGTTGGCTTGAATCTCATGGCTTTTCTGGAGTTCAGGCTTGATTGAACGCGCCACGCTGGATCGTGGCCTGATTGTCGCCAACTATGGCCGTCATTTCTTGGTGGAAACGCAGGAAGGCAAGCGCCTGATCTGCCACTCTCGCGGCAAGAAAAGCCAGGGCGTGGTCGGCGACCGCGTGCTGTGGCAGGCCTCGCGGGACGAGGGCACGATTGAAAAAATCGAGGACCGGCGCAATCTTTTTTTCCGCCAGGACGAGATTCGCACCAAGTCGTTTGCGGCCAATCTGGACCAGGTCTTGATCCTGATTGCGGCCGAGCCAGAATTCTCCAGCAGCCAGTTGTCGCGCGCCCTGATCGCTGCCGAAGCCGAGCACATCACACCGATCATTGCGCTGAACAAGAGCGACCTGGTCGAACCTTTTGAGCGCGCCTGGCAGTGGCTGCTGCCGTATCGCCAAATGCATTACGGCGTGCTGCCGCTGTCACTCAAACAATCAGGCAATGTGGATCGCGTCGAGCTGCTCAAGCTGCTTCAAGGCAAGACCACCCTCGTGCTTGGGCCCTCTGGGGCTGGCAAGAGCACGCTGATCAACCTGCTGGCTCCAGGCGCGCTGGCCCAGACGGGTGAGATTTCTCAAGCTTTGAGTGCCGGCAAACACACCACCACCAGCACCACCTGGTACTGGGTGGACTCGGATAAATCCACCGCCCTGATTGATTCACCGGGGTTTCAGGAATTTGGCCTGAACCACATTGACCCGGCGCAGCTCGCGGCCTACATGCCTGACATCAAGCCCCACGTTGCCAATTGCAAGTTCTACAACTGCACGCACCTGCATGAGCCTGGTTGCGGCGTGATTGCGGCAGTTTCAGGTGAGAAATCAGGCTCTAGCCCGCATGGGATAAGCATAAATCGCTACAATATATATAGCGATCTGTTTGCTGAGTTAAATCAATCCCGGTACTGAAGCGAGTCGGCATTTTGCGCTTGCCAGCGCCGCCCCCGGCCACCATGCTTTCGGATGAAGAAAAAAATTTATCCCAGCAGACGAGCCAGCGTCAACAAAGCCAGCAGCAGCATCCACATGACCACCGAGCGCCAGACCAGGCCCACAATGCTGCGCAGATGCGCCAATTCAGGCTCCTGACCGGAAAGTGGCGCTGCGCCATCCAGCGGTCCGTCACCAGTGCCCACGCCGACGCCGCCCAGACGCACATTCACCGCGCCCGATGTTGCCGCCAGAATCACGCCGTCGTTTGTGACCCCCGCCGTGCCAGGTTTGGGACGGCCCGCTGCTGCGGCGTCACCATAGGGGCGTTGCGCATAGGTGCGCCAGGCGTCAATCGCCTCTTCAAAACTGCCGACCACCGCAAAGCCGAGCGCGGTGACGCGCGCGGGCAGCCAGTCAATCACGCCCCAGGCGCTGGCGGCGACGTTTTGCAGTGCCGGGCTCACGGGTTGATGGTGCGCCAGGCTTTGGTGCTGCCAGTACCTGGTCACGAATTCACTCAGGCGGTAGAGCACGGCACCCATTGGCCCCAGGCCAAAGGCGGCCAGTACCGAGAACCAGCCGAGCACGCCAAACACATGGCGGTGCGCCGCCAGCACCGAGTGCTCAATGACGTGACGAATAATCTCGCTGCGCGGCAGGTCACTGGCGTCGATTTGCTGCCACTGCGCCAGCAGTTGGCGCGCTTGGGCCTCATCGCCGGCTTCAAGGGCATCGCGAATTTCAGTGAAATGATGGCTGAACTGCCTGAATCCAAGGGTCGCGTACAGAACGAGCACACTCCAAAGCACGGCCACGGGCCAGCCGAGGGTTGCGACCAGCAGCCAATGAATTGCCAGCGCCAGCAGCGTTGGAACACCCACTGCAAAGCCCCACGCCAGCCAGCCGTGGTGGGGGCGGCCCGCATCAAAATTTCTGCTGCTCCAGCGCACCCAGGCGCGAAGACCCGCATGCACCGGATTGCCGCGCGTGAGCGGACGTACCTGCTCCAGCAGCAAGGCAAGAAGAATGGCGGAAAAGCTCATATGGCAATCATAGCGGGCTGCGGTGGCCCGCCAGGCTGACCTCGACACGCAAGCCATCTTGTTTAAAGTGTGTCCTCTCGCGTCCTTCAATGCCACAGGAGGGCAAGGCGTCACAACCACGTGATCACTTTTACAGGGATTGGAATCAGGCTGACAGGAAGCGGTAGAAATTACGCAGCATGCCAGCCGTCGCGCCCCAGATAAAACGTTGTCCGGCTTTGTCGTATGGGGGGTCCTGAGCCTGCAAAAGCATCTTTTCATCGTAGGGCATGGAGAACCATTCACGGCGCAACCCTTCCCACTCCAGCGCGTGGCGCTGGTGGTTGGCCGGGTTCATCAAAAATTCTAGTGGAACCTCAAACACATCTGCAACCTCATGGGCGTTTGGCGTCATGACGAAGTCCGGCTGCACCAGGGCAACGACCGGCGTGATGAGGAACGAGGTGCCTGTGACATAGATGGGCAGGTTGCCCAGCACTTGCACGAAACGCGGGTCCAGCCCGACCTCTTCCTGCGCCTCGCGCAAGGCGGTGGCAGCGGCATCGGCGTCGTGCGCGTCGGCTTTGCCGCCCGGAAAGGCGATTTGCCCGGAATGGGTGGACAGATGGGCCGTGCGCTCGGTCAGCAGCACCATGGTCTGCTGGCGCATGACGATGGGCACCAGCACGGACGCATGCATGGGGGCGCGGTCGGCAAACCTATGCTCCGCATGAATCTCGGGTTGCCAGACGGGCGGTGTAATGAAGCGCTGGCGCAGAGCGTCGGGTTGCAACCGCTCGGCAGACACTGCGGGGAGGTGCGCATCGACACCCAGAACGGCGATTTTGCGCGGATCGAAATTTGGCAGTTTGGACAGCGGTGTGATGGGCGTGATTGAGGACACTGGAAAATTGAATCTTTGATGGTGAGAAATCAGGTATCGGAATTGTTGCGGTACAAAACAAAAAGCCGCCGCAAGCAAACGCTGCGGCGGCCTCATTGGCGACAGATTGCGTTGAACTAGGCCGCTGACGCGAATGCGGTCTTCTTGGCGGGCAGCTTTTCTTTAATGCGTGCCGACTTGCCGCTACGGTCACGCAGGTAGTACAGCTTGGCGCGGCGCACATCGCCACGGCGCTTGACTTCAATGCCGGCAATCAGCGGGCTGTAGGTTTGGAACGTGCGCTCGACGCCTTCACCGCTGGAGATCTTGCGCACGATGAAGCCACTGTTGAGGCCGCGATTGCGCTTGGCAATCACCACGCCTTCGTAGGCTTGAACCCGCTTGCGGGTGCCCTCAACCACGTTGACGCTCACCACGACGGTGTCGCCGGGCGAGAATTCAGGGATTTTTTTACCGAGACGGGCAATTTCTTCCTGCTCAAGGGTTTGAATCAGATTCATGTTATTCCAATGTGATCTTGCGCGCGCCAATGTCGGAATGACACTAAAAGCTTCAACAGACGCTGCAGTGAAGCGGCCGGGCAGAGGATCGGTTAGCCTTCCATTATAGCAAGGAGCCGGATAGGCCTGATAGGGTGGCCTCGTCCTGAGCACTCAAGCGCCCGCTGCTGCGCGCCAGCACGATCAAGTCAGGGCGATGGAGCGCGGACAATTTAAGCCGCTGGTCACGCCGCCAGCGCTCAATTTGCGCGTGATGGCCACCGAGCAACACAGCGGGCACTGCGCTGCCCCGCCAGTCTTCTGGCCGGGTGTAATGCGGGCAATCCAGCAAGCCATCCAGGCCCGGGTTGAAGCTGTCCTGCTGGTGGCTGGCCCCATCGCCCAGCACGCCGGGCTGCAGACGCGCCACGGCGTCCAGCAAGGCCATGGCCGCAATCTCGCCGCCCGAAAGGATGAAGTCACCCAGGCTGATCTGTTCGTCCACATACGCGTCGATGAAACGCTGGTCAATGCCCTCATAGCGGCCGCAAATCAGTATGGCACCCTGGCTGGCTGCCCAGCGCTCTACCGCAGCGTGGTTCAGGGGCTTGCCAATTGGCGAGAAAAGCAAGACAGGTGCGGTGTCGGCGCGAGCCGCTTTGACAAAGGTTAAACACTGAGCCAACGGCTCGGCCATCATGACCATGCCGGGGCCACCGCCGTAAGACCTATCATCCACCCGGCGGTAATTTCCCTGCGCATGGACACGCGGATTGGTGAACGTGACCTGGACCTGACCCGACTCAAATGCCCGGCGTGTGATGCCACTGGTCAGCAGCGGTGCAAACAGTTCGGGGAACAGGGAGATAACGTCGAAGCGCATGGCCGGGCATGGGTTATGAAACTCAGTAGTCCGGCTGCCAGTCCACGGTAATCAAGCGCTTGACGGTATCCACATCGTCCACGTAAACCGCCACAAACGGGATCATGCGTTCCTGCGTCCTGCCATCTTGCACAAATTCCATCACCAGCACGGTCTGCGCGCCTGTGGAGAGCAATTCCTTGACCTGTCCCAAACCAACGCCTTCGCGGTTCATCACGTTCAGGCCGATCAAATCAACCCAGTAGAACTCGTCTTTGTCGGCGGTAGGGAAACTGGCACGGGATACAAAAATGCGCGCGCCGCGCAAGGCTTCAGCGGCGGTGCGGTCATCAACATCCTGTGCGGTGGCAACGACTGTGTCTGAATGGGTCTTGGCTTCCTTGATGGCGAGCTTGCGCACGCCTGAGAAGGTTTTTGCACCTTTTTCAGACGGCAGAATAAACCAGCGCTTGGAAGAGAACAGCGCCTGTGGATCGGCGCTGTGAGACAAGATCTTGAACCAGCCCTTGATGCCCCAGGCGTCAAGAATGCGCCCAACTTCGATGGCGTCCGCTGGCAATTCAGCGGCTTCGAGGTTGGGCAGCATTATTCGAAATTAAACTGCGGCCTTTGCAGCGGCTTGAGCAACAAGACGCTCCACAGTGGGAGACGCCTGGGCGCCCACACCGCGCCAGTAGGTCAGACGATCCTGGGCGATGCGGATGCTTTCCTCGCTGGCGGTGGCGATCGGGTTGTAAAAACCGATACGCTCAATGAAGCGGCCGTCGCGGCGCGTGCGCTTGTCGGCAACGACAATATTGAAAAACGGGCGTGCTTTAGCGCCGCCACGGGCGAGTCGAATGACAACCATGATTAATCCTGACCTAATGCTGAATTGAGGCTGAATTCCAGGGCGGCGCAACCCGAGTAGATACATTGGCACCACCGTAAAATTCAATATCCGATTCAAGGCTTGAGACACGCAACATGACCACCCGGCCAGCGACACCTTGAATAGCCTTCCATTATATCGTTTTCAGTTCTTATTACTTTTATTTCAGCCAGCCAAGTTGACGATTTGGCGGAAATTACGACCGCAGCCGCCCCAAGGCCACAATAGCCCACTATGAAAAACAAAACCGTTGCCGCCTGGTTGAGCTTTGTCGGAGGGCCATTCGGCCTGCACCGTTTCTATCTGCGGGGCTTTGGCGACTTGCTGGGCTGGTCCTTGCCAATCCCGACAGCCCTGGGGCTTTACGGCATCTGGCGGGTACAGCAGTTTGGTCTGGATGACCTATGGAGCTGGGTGCTGTTGCCCCTGCTGGGCTTAACCATAGCGGGCTGCGCACTCACGGCCATCGTTTATGGCCTCATGACGCCGGAAAAATGGAACATCAAGTTCAACCACCAGGCGAAACCTGATACGCCCGCAGGCAATACAAACTGGTTCACCATCGGCGCCGTCGTGATGTCACTGCTAGTGGGCACGACGGCATTGATGTTCAGTATTGTTTACAGCTTTCAGGGCTACTTTGAACACCAGGTCGAGGAAGCGCGCAAGATTTCCCAGTGAATCAGGCGCAGTATTTTCCAATTGAGAAATGAGCCGGAACTGGGCGTTTTGATCTGGATGCGAGCTGCCTTCCAGCGTCTTGCGGTTGCCCTGCATGCTGTACTCCAAGTCGTTGAGAAGCCGCCCCACAGTGCGTGGGCTGACCGGATGTATTTGGCGGGTCAACTCCTGCGCCAATTGGGTCGTGCTCTTGAGTGTCCATCGCAAGGGCGATTGGGGATCGCCTCGCGTTGTGGGTTCGACCAAACTCTCCAAAGCCTACAACAACTGCGGAACGGATTGCGTGTGCCTCTTGCACCATGCGCTAATTATTCGCAATCCAGGCTCCACGGGCACTTGCGAGTTCTCGTCGCGCGCCGCCAGTTCCTCCAATCCCTTGCGGATGGTGTTGGGCGACATGCCAATTACGCCACCTACTGCACGCAAACCACCCCAGCTATATCTACGGGATTCCGCAGCCGCCGCCCATTGCCTGCGCATGCGCTCATCCATCAACATGCCCAGTGACCGGAATCTCGACCCAATTGCAGTGATCATTTGACACTTTCAAGCGCTGCCAAAAGTTCGGCACGCACGTGGGTTACCGCGTCCGCCGTCAATAACTAATTTGCCTCCTTTATCTCCAGCTGCGCTGAATTTTCCTCAATTCGCTTCGCGCCCACAAGCCGTGCCGCACCCTTGATACGGTGCGCGATGCGACGTACATGGGACACGTCGCTGGCTGCTGCCGACGGGCAAAGACGTCGTGTTCGGTGCTTTGCACGTAGTTGTGCATTGGCCTGACAGAGGGCAAAATTGGCAGATTGGAAAGGTGGCGTGCCACCACCTGCTGGCACTACTCCTTTTCGCTTAACCAGACCACCGTTGGCTCAATCACTTGCGCTGCAGATTGCCTCAGCAGTGTCGCCACCACGCCGGGCGCTACGGCCATGCAGGCCACGGAATCCAGCAGGCTGCTCTTCAGTGCTAGCTGGTAGGCCACCTGATTTTCAGCGGCTTTGGTTTTTGCATACTGCCGCGCCAGCCGCTGGTTGGCAACCGGGGTGAACGTGATGATGGCCAGCAGCGCCAACAACAGAGGAATGGCGAACTTGAGTACTTCGCTCCAGGCGAAAAGCCCTGGTTGATTTTGACCGACAGCCATTTTTGGCGTATCGCTTCGTGCTCGGCACGTGAGATTGTGTTGAGGCCCATTCGGACGATGGATTGCAGCTCAGTCCAGTCACTGCGAATGCCGAAGCTGAGTTCGGTTGGGCTATCGCTGACAGTGCTTGCAATCTTCAGCGTGCCCAGATATTAGCTCTCAATTTTACGGGTTATAAAGTTGATGTTGGACACAGCCGCATCAGCTTCACCAGAGGCAACGCTTGCCAGCGCGTCTGCCGTGTTGTTTACGCAAACGGAAATGATGTTGGGGGATTCACGCTCAACCCGTTGTGTGATGGGTCCGTCCTTGACCAGCGCCATCCGAAGACCGGACAGTGACACAAAACTGTCAACGTAGCGCTTGCTGTTAACGGGAGTTACAAAAACCGTCGGCAACGAAACAATGGGGCCGGCAAACAGCACGAGCGGGTGCCGCTCTTCGGTATCCACAGCAGGCGTCATGTCTACCGTGCGGCCTCTTATGGCGTCCGGAATTTCGGTCCAACTCAGTCCCGGCAGCAACTCCACATTCAACCCATGTGTGGTCCGCAATGAGTTTTAGACTGAAGTTCCTCCCCCAAAACCCCGAGTTTTCCCTCTCATGAAGCGGAATTTGTGGTTCCGCGTTCTGTCTACAGTTTGATCAGGTCGATCAATTCAATTGCGCGGTTTTGTTTGAGGTTGGGCGTGGTGGTGATCTCGAAAGTGGGTGCCTCTTTGGCACCATTGGGCGCACGACAGGTATTGCGCACAATGGTTGATATCTTGCATCAAAGTCTGGAAACTGTGTACCGGCGTGCCATCAATCAGCGTGTGGCTGCACGCCTTCTTCATCGCCGCCTCAGAGCGCCTGGCCGGCGCCACCGGGTCGCGCGAAGCCTTGGCTGCTTGATCTTCATCGGCAAACATCAATTCGCGCCAAACCTCACGCATGTGCCATTCCACGTAATAGGCCAACATGCACAGGAAATTCAGACTTCCTGATCCGTATGCGTAAATCTGCCAAATAATTGGAAACTAATATGGCACCTTATTTTAAATAGTGGTTACGATTAGAGGGTGGATTTCAACCCTACTCACGTTCGTTGAGGCTGATGCCGTGTTCAAGCA
>JANMVO010000111.1:0-2285 GCA_031392805.1 Rhodoferax sp.
CGTAGCCGCTCGCAGCCACCTCCGCGCATTTGTCGGTGTAGTGCGCAAACCCGATCAGCGGCATGAACATTCTCGGCTTGCCAGGAATATTCGCACCCAGGTACCAGGAGTTGCAGCTCAGATACAAAGTGCGCTGCGCCACTTTGTTGACGTGGGCGACCCAGGCCAGTTCAGCGGATTCAGTGGCTTCAACCGTCGCGTGGCCATGCGCATCCAGGTACGCAATGCAGTCCGCTATCCAGTCCACATGGTGTTCAATCGACTGGATCACGCTGGTAAAGGCCGAAGTGCTGCCGGGGCCCGCAATATTGAACAGGTTTGGAAAACCGGCGATAGTCAGGCCCAGATAGTTCAGCGGACCGGCGCGCCATTTTTGCTGGAGGGTCTGGCCGCCCCTGCCGCGCAGGTCCAGCCGCATCAGCGTGCCGGTCATCGCGTCAAACCCGGTGGCCAGCACCAGAATATCAAACTCGTGCAGCTGCCCGTTGGTTTTCAGACCGCTTGGGGTGATCTCGTCAATGGCATGTTTGCTCACATCGACCAGCCGCACGTTGGGGCGGTTGTAGGTGGCATAGTAATCAGTGTCAACGCAAAGGCGCTTGCAGCCAATGGTCTGATTGGGGCTCAGGAGCCGTGCGATTTCAGGATCCTGCACCTCGGCGCGGATCTTGCCGCGAACGAACTCTGCCGCCAGCGCATTGGCGCGCGCATTGAGCATGATGTCCTTGAACGCACCCAGAAAACAGAAGCCGCCGATGCGCCAGCGCTGCTCGAACAATGCCTCCCGCTCTTCGGCGCCAACTGCCAGCGCCGACACCGGGTTGGGCGGCAGTTCCGAGCCAAAGCTGCCGGTCATGCGGCTGTTGCGCGCGCGAAACTCGGCGTAATCGCCCTTGATGCGCGCTTCATGCGCCGTATCAAGCGGCCCGTTGTGGGCGGGCACGCAATACGACGCGGTGCGCTGGAAAACGGTCAATTCGCTGGCCTGCTGCGCGATCAGCGGGATGATTTGAATGGCTGACGAGCCAGTGCCAATGACGCCGACGCGCTTGCCGGTGAAATCCACGGGTTCCAAGGGCCAGTGGGCTGTGTGGTGCACCTGACCGGCAAAGGTCTCCATCCCCTTGAAGGCAGGCGTGTTGCTGGTTGAGAGTGGGCCACTGGCCATCACCAGAAACCGGGTTGACCAGGACGCGCCATCGCCAGCCATCGCGTGCCAGCGCTTTGCCGCCCCATCGAACACGGCGCCCGTCAACCGGGTATTGAGCTGGATGCCGTCGCGCAGCGCAAAGCGGTCGGCCACATGGTTGGCGTAGCGCAGCAATTCGGGCTGCGCCGCGTAGCGCTCGGTCCAGCGCCATTGCTGCTGCAATGCTTCAGAAAACCCAAACGAATATTCCATGCTCTGGATGTCCACCCGCGCACCCGGATACCGGTTGTGGTACCAGGTGCCGCCGATGCCCGCAGCGGCTTCTATTATCTGGGCCTTCAGGCCCATACGGCGCGCCTTGTACAGCATGTAAAGACCGGCAAAACCCGCGCCCACGATGAGCACGTCAATTGGAACAGCCGTCTTGCTGGCAATCATATGCTATATTTATTATAGCTACTTATGTATATCACACAAGGGCTAGAGGCACTTTTCATGTCTAAATCAGGAAATTGTGGCTCAATAGGTGCCGGGATAGGCGCCACCGTCTGCCAATATGTTCTGGCCATTGATATAGGCCCCATGCACGCTGCATAAAAACGCGCAGATGGCACCAAACTCTTGCGGTGTGCCAAAGCGTTTGGCGGGGATGGTTTGGCGACGCGCCTCGGCCACCACGCTGATATCCACGCCCTGCTTTTTTGCTGCACCGGCCAGTGTGGTCTTGATACGGTCGGTATCGAACACGCCAGGCAGCAAATTGTTGATGGTGACGCCTTGTGCCGCAAGATGGGTGCGCGCCACGCCCGCCACAAAACCTGTGAGGCCACTGCGCGCCCCGTTGGACAGGCCCAGAACATCAATCGGCGCCTTGACCGAGCTTGACGTGATGTTGACGATGCGCCCAAACCCGCGCGCCGCCATGGCGTCGACCGTGGCCTTGATCAGCTCAATTGGGGTTAGCATGTTGGCGTCTATCGCCTTGATCCACGCGTCGCGGTCCCAGTCCCGAAAGTCGCCTGGTGGCGGGCCACCGGCATTGGTGACCACGATGTCGAAGTCCTGGCGCACCGCAAACACGGCGGCCCGGCCCGCCTCAGCAGTGATGTCTGCGGCAACAAATTTAACCTCAGCC
>JANMVO010000135.1:0-25614 GCA_031392805.1 Rhodoferax sp.
CGCCGGCTGCGAGCTGGACGGCTACGCCAGCGACATTACCCGCACCTTCCCCGCCAACGGCAAATACACCGGCCCGCAGCGCGCGCTGTACGACCTGGTGCATGCATCGCAGGAGGCGGCGGTGGCCGTGACCCGTGCCGGTGCCCGCTTCACCGACCCGCACGAAGCCAGCGTGAAGGTGCTGGCCCAGGGCATGTTGGACACCGGCCTGCTCGACAAAAATAAGGTGGGGTCACTGGACGACGTGATCGAGAAGCGCGCCTACTTCCAGTTCTACATGCACCGCACCGGCCACTGGCTGGGCATGGACGTGCACGACTGCGGCGGCTACCTGGAGCCCTCAGAAATCGGCAAAACGAGCGAACGCAAAGACGCGCTGACCGGCGAGACCATCATCAACCGCCCCGCCCGCATCTTGAAGCCCGGCATGGTGCTGACCATCGAACCCGGCATCTACGTGCGCCCCGCGCCGGGCGTGGCCGAGAAGTTTCACAACATCGGCATTCGCATTGAAGACGACGCCATCGTGACTGAACAAGGTTGTGAACTGATTTCTCGCGGCGTGCCGGTGAAGGCGGATGAGATTGAGGCGTTGATGCGATAAGAGGTGCGGTAAAGGGTGTGGGGGTGGTGCTGACCTGATTCTTCAGCGACTGGGAAGCGCGACAAAATGTGGCGCGAAAATGCTTTTTCACTGGAAAGTGGCGCGTAAAAACGATTTACGCGCCAAAAAAGTGATTTAATGGCGCGTATCCAAATTGCCTGACAAGTAAAAAGTGCCCAAGCCAAACCCCACCGATGCGTTCATCGCCGTTTTAGGCGCGATTTCGCAATTTCCGGACGGCGCAAGAATCGAGCAAATCCGCGCTGCTCTGGCTGTGCAAACCACGCGGCGCACCCTGCAACGCAGGTTGGCAGAACTCGTCAGCCAGCAGCGCGTGCACACGCAAGGGGTAGGGCGGGCGACGCGATATTTGCGTGGCGATGGGGTCGTTCTGTCGGCTCACGCGTCATCGACTGCGACCGCAATCGCGACCCTGGAAGTCGGCATCCCCGTGTCACCTGAAGCCAAGTCCATCGAAGCACACGTCAGCCAACCTTTGCAAAACCGCAAACCGGTGGGCTACAACACCGCATTTCTAGACAGCTACCGCCCCAACGTCACATTCTATCTGCCCGCATCAACCCGCGCAGAGCTGTTGGCCAGCGGCCAGGCCGTCAATGCCAACGAGCCCGCTGGCACCTATGCCCGCCAGATTGCGAGCCGCTTGCTGATCGACCTGTCATGGAATTCCAGCCGCCTGGAAGGCAACACCTATTCCCTGCTGGAAACCGAGCGGCTCCTGGCCGCAGGCGAGGCCGCCACCGGGCGCGACGCCAAAGAAGGGCAGATGATCCTCAACCACAAAGGCGCCATTGAGTTTTTGATCGCCTCGGCTGACGAGATCGGGTTCAACCGCTATACCCTGCTGAATCTTCACGCGCTGCTGTCAGACAACTTGCTGTCAGACCCCATGGCCAGCGGGTGCCTGCGCAGCATCGCTGTGGGCATCGGCCAAACCGTGTTTCTCCCGCTGGAAGGGCCGCAACGAATTGAAGAAAATTTCCAACAAATTCTTGACACCGCCACCGCCATAGAAGACCCCTTTGAGCAGGCATTTTTTGCCATGGTGCATTTGCCCTATTTGCAGCCGTTTGAAGATGTCAACAAACGCGTGTCCCGTCTGGCGGCCAACATACCGCTCATCAAGCGCAACCTGTGCCCGCTGTCGTTTGTCGATGTGCCGAAGCCCACCTACATCAGCGCCTTGATCGGCATATACGAGCTCAACAAGATTGATTTGTTGCGTGATGTTTTTGTGTGGGCCTACAAACGCTCCTGTGCGCGCTACTCGGCGGTGCGTCAGTCACTTGGTGAGCCTGACCCGTTCAGAGTTCAATACCGCGCGCAGATTGCCGATGCTGTCACGCACGTTGTTCGCGCCAAGCTCGACAAGGCCAGCGCCATTGGCTATGTGCGGGGCTTTGCCGAAAACCAGGTTCCCCTCAAGGACCAGCCAAGCTTCATCGAAGTAACTGAAACCCAATTGATGAGCCTGCATGAGGGCAACATTGCCCGCTACCAGCTGCGGCCCAGTGAATTTCGGTCGTGGCAGGTGGCGTGGCGCTGAGAGTCGCATGCACACGTGCCTGAGTCCTGCTCAGCCGCTACGCTTGCGCAGAAACCTTCAAATACGCCTTAAGTTGGTCAAACGTGCCGCCAAAACCTTGCTTTAAAGAGTCAAAAAAGCCTGCGAACTGGGCGCGTTCAACCGACAAGGCGTTGCGCTGCGATGCGGCCTAGACAAACTTGCTGCACATGTCGGGTAAGCCCAACGAGCGTCGTTTTATGGACGCACGCTGATTTCGTTCTTGACCTGTTTCACGCCGCTGACTTTCATGGCGATGCTTTCGGCTGTGGTCCGCTCCTTCACGTTCTTGGCAAAGCCGGACAGCATCACGGTACCCTTGAGGGTTTCAACCTTGATGCTGGAGGCGTCAACGTCCGGGTTGTCAACAAAGCGGGCCTTGACAGACGTTGTAATCGCAGCGTCGTCAACGTAGGCTCCGACCGTTTCCTGGCCGCGCGTGACCGCGCAACCCGAGGCGGCAAGAAGTACAACGGCAGCAACAGCTACTGTGATGGTTGTGCGAAGGGTCATGATGAATCTCCAGTTGAAGCTAAAGTGCTCAGGTTAAAAAAAGAGTCTTGTCTGCGGACGGTGACCTGCCCCACCACCCTTGGGCGGAAAAATGAGGCGCCCTTCAGTCTGCCAGCCAGTCTTTTAGTTCCTCGGCATGTTCTTGCTCATCGCTCAGAATGTCTTCCAGAAGACGCCGCGTGGTCGAGTCCTTTTCGCCAATCAGCACAATGATCTGGCTATAGGTCTCTATGGCCACCCGCTCGGCGATCAGGTTGGCTTTGATCATCGTCTTTAAATCTGCGGAATCGTCATATGCGGCATGGCTGCGCTGGGTCAGAGAGTCGGGTGAAAAATCGGGTTCACCACCCAACTGCACAATGCGCTGGGCCAGACGGTCAGCATGGCCCAACTCTTCATTGGCATGCACCAGAAACTCTTCGGCGATTTTTGGAGATGCCAATCCCTGAGCGGTGAAATGATGGCGCTTGTACCGAAGCACACAAACCAGCTCAGTGGCCAGGGAATCGTTGAGCAGCTTGATGATGTCTTCGCGCCACGGCCCGTAGCTGGGCGTTACGGCCCCCTGGTCCAGGCTGCGCCTGGCAGCGTCAATGGCGGTTTCATCAAGCACCATGCGCGGAAAATCTGCCAGGAGTAGTTTTTTGACATTACTGGATTCATTTTTAGTGGGCATGGCGTGTTCCAGGGTTGAGTTAGGTTAGGTTGCGTCAAGTCGGTTCAGGGTGACGACTTGGCGCACTGAGGTGCCGAATCGATGGCTTAACTGTAAAAGTGCCGGTCGCGTGCAGCCATCGGAAGCGGGCGCGTACCTGTGTAGGACGCCGCCGCCCACCGCTGTGGGACTCATTTCATTACCGCAATGCCGGCGTGCGCTGGCGGCGGTGCTGGCAACGCAGCGTCCGCCAGAGGAATCACGAAACACGTGGCTGCGGGCAAAGCCTGCCATTTCAGTGGTTCGCCAGGGTGCAAAAGTTGCGCGCCCCATTGCGCAGTTGCTTCAAGCGCTGCAGGCGCGGTGGCGCGCATCAAAATGAAGCGCATCGTTCGGTCATCGCGCACCAGTGTCAGTTCGGCCTGCCGCCAATGAGGGGGCAGGCATGGCGTAAAACAGAGCTCCTGCGCACCTTGCTGCAAGCCGAAAATCGACCCAAGGGCGGCCCGGTGCATCCATGCCGCAGCGCCGGTGTACCAGCTCCATCCTCCCCGTCCGACATACGGTGGCTGGGTGTAGACGTCACCTGCCATCACATAGGGCTCGATGCCATAGACCGGGCCGCGAGTCGGGTGCTGGGCACGGTGCGCCGGGCTCAAATAGGTAAAGTAGCGGTAAGCCGCGTCGTCTCTCAGGGATGACGCGGGAAGGCTTTTTGCATGTTCGGCCTGGGCCATCAGTGCCCACACGCCGGCATGTGAATACTGTCCGCCGTTTTCACGCACCCCCGGAGGATAGGCCTGGATATAGCCCGCGCTAGGCGTGGCGCGCACCAGCGGCGGGTCGAGCAGCTTGAGCAGTCCGGCCTCTTTGTCCACCAGATGTTGCTCCAATGCCGCCATCGCCATGCGTTGAAAGGCCGGTGGCGCGGCTTTGGACAGCACGGCCCAGGCTTGCGCAATCAGGTCAATGCGGGCTTCTGCGTTAACGTGTGAACCCAGCGGTTGCCCGTTGTCAAAAAAAGCCCGCTTGAACCATTGCCCGTCCCAAGCCGGACCTTGCAGCGCCGCCTTCCAGCCCGTCGCTGCGGCCTCCCAGCGCTCCAGGCGTGCGTCATCCCCGCGTTTTTTTGCCAGCGGCCCGAAGTCAGTCACCAACTGGCACAAGAACCAGCCCAGCCAGACTGATTCGCCGCGCCCCTCAATGCCGATCCGGTTCATCCCGTCATTCCAGTCGCCACTGCCCATGAGGGGCAAGCCATGCACGCCCACCGCCAGGCTGCGGTCAATGGTGCGCGCAGCGTGTTCGTAGACCGTGGCAGCTTGAGCACTGACACCGGGCGTGTAGTACGCATCCTCGGCCCCTGCAGGAATGGCGGCCCCTTCAATGAACGGCACCACTTCGTCCAGCAGGGCAAAATCGCCGGTGGCGTGCAGGTAATGCACACAGGCGTGTGCCAGCCACAGCAGGTCGTCGGAAAAATGCGTGCGCACACCGGCTCCGGTGGGTGCGTGCCACCAATGCTGCACATCGCCCTCAACGAACTGGCGTGATGCACCCCGCACAATCTGCTGGCGCAGCATGGCAGGGGCGGCCCAGGCCATCGCCATTGCATCCTGCAATTGATCACGATAACCATAGGCACCACCGGCCTGGTAGAAGCCAGCCTTGGCCCACAGGCGGCACGCCACGGTCTGGTACAGCAGCCAGCGGTTCACCATCGCATCGAACAGGGGATCAGGCGTTTTCACCGTGGCCGCACTCAGTAACTTGTCCCAAGTGCTTCGGACCTGTTCCAGCCGTCGCACGGCCGGCACGGCAGCGGCGCTGGCCGCGAGCAGGCGTGCTGCCTCCGGCGTGTCGCCATAGCCCAGCAGGAACACCCGTTCCACCGTCTCGCCAGCGCTGAGCGCGACACGCGTTGAAAGGACTGCGCACGGATCCAGTCTGCCGCCGCTGCTTTGACCCAAGTGATCTGGCAGCACCATGCTGCCACGCGCATCGAAACACTCGCGCCGGTCGCAGGTCCAGTCATCCCCATCGTCACTGCGGGCAGTCTGGTCAGCGGGGCTTGCAGTGGCAAAAAATGCGGTGCCGTCGCCGAATCCCGCCGAACGATCCTTTTGCGTGCAAAGCAGGGTGAGCAGTTTTTGCGCGCGCGGCGCACCGGGTTCAAGGCCCGGCTGGTCCCATCCCGAAAGGCGCTGGCTGTGCTGGGTGGTGTGCACCGTGCCACGGTCGGAACGGTTGGCACCCATCATCCATTCGGCGATGCCCACCACGCGCAAATTCAGCGTCTTGTGGCCGCGGTTAATCAGCCGGATGCGCACCTGCTTGACGGATGTCAGCGGGTCCACGCACCATGACGCAGCCACATCCAGCTCGCCATGGTTGTGGCTGATGACGCTGTAACCTTGCCCGTGCAACACGCGGTAGGTCGCACTGTCGTCGCCCCAGGCACTGGGCGTCACACTCCACACCTGCATACTCTTGCGGTCCTGCAGCAGGAACCACTCCGAGGGAGGGTCCGACACGGGGTCATTCGACCACGCCGTGACCTGGTTCAAGCGGCTGTTCACGGCCCAGGTGTAGCCGCCTCCTGCCTCTGAAATCTGGCACCCGAATTGCGGGTTGGCCAGCACATTGACCCACGGCTTGACCGGTCGCAAATTCGCGCTGACTTCGAATCTGAACTCGCCCGAAGCCGCCATGAATTCGCCCGTCACTGGCGGCACTTCCGTGTTCATGTTCGTGGACACGGCCACTGCTGTGGTTGATGAGTCATGGCGATTCCCCAATGCCTGATCGTGCAGATCACGCCATTCCTGCACATGGTGCGGCAGCGGGCGGCCATCTGCATTCAGGTGCACACGCGCCAGGGCGCGCAGCGTGCTCAGCTCGTCGCTTGAAACTTCGTCAATGCGCAACACATGAAAACTGGTTCGACCCCCCGCTGCGCCGGCCGACTCGGTGCCGGTGTCTGCCAGGTACCGATCACGCAGGGCAACAATTTCGCGGTGCAGCGCCATCAGGTAAGACGCTGGCTCGGCATTCACGACCACCAGGTCGCAGGCGACGCCGCCCCACGACCACAGCCGCAAGCCCTGAACCAGCGAACGCAGCAATCCCAAGCCCTGCGTGACGCCGGCCGACACCAAAATAACCGGATGGTCGCCTGAAATGCCAAAGCGCCACAACAGGCGCCGGTCGCAGACTTCAGCGCTGGCACTGACCGTGCCCTCAGTGCCAGCCGCTTCGAAGGACGGCACCGGTCTGACGTAGGGGCGCGTCAGGCTCAAAACCAATGCCGTGGTGAGCGTCTGGATAGCCGCAAAGTTCTCGCTGCTGATGCGCATGGCACGCAAACGGATGCCGTTTAGCGTGGCCGACATCAGCGAAGCGCGTCGAACATGAGTGCGCTGGCGGTACTTGTCGATCACGGCGCGCAAGGTGCCACTGTTGTCACATGCCGCCGTTGCAAAGGTCAGGCGCGCCTTCGCATTGGGCGCAATCCGAAGCCGCACAGACATGGCGCAGACGGGGTCAAGACCGGTGTCAAGCGGAAATGCCTGCGTGCCTCCGCCAGACGTGGCAGACGGTGTGGCGGCTGCTGCCACCGTTTCAAACCAGGCCAGCGGCTGCGCTGGCGTCCGATTACGACCCAGCCAGCGCTGTCGGTCTGCGGCCACCCGCACGCCGACCACCTGCGGGTCGGTGTCAGCCAGAAAATGCGCCGCCTGCAAGCCCTGCTCGGTCGCCAGGCGCGGCGTGCGCTCGAACACCAATGCTTGCTGCTCAGCTTGCCAGTGAGCACGCACAAACATATTGCTGAACGCCGGGTGTGCTTCGTCGGCACGCGCGTCGGCCAGGGTGACTTCGAAGGCCGAGATCAACTCGATGTCAAGCGTTCGATCACTCAGGTTGCGAAGCTCGACTTGCCTGAACTCGATGTCGTCTTCCGGGCTGACCCAGACCGTCGTGTGGGCCTGCACCTGGCCCCAGTCGGCATCAAAGCACACGCGATCACCGTGGTAGGCGCTGTGGTAGTGCGCCGCCGGGTCCGGTGCTGGATGCTGGGTGATCGACACCGCCTGGGGCTGCCGGTCCCAGCGCAGGTAGAAAAAACTGCCATGCGCATCGCGCAGAGCATCGTCGCGCCAGCGTGTGATGCCGGTCTGGCGCCAGCGACTCCAGCCAGCCCCATTGGCGCGCAGCGACACACTGTAGCGTCCATTCGACAGCACATGCGTTGGCTCCACTGCCGCCTCGCCCGGCACCACCTCGCGGAAAAGGCCCTGTGCACGCCGCTGCAGCGTCAACGCTGGTGGACTCACTGGTGGCGCATACAGCCTGGACACCTCACGCGGTGCGCGCTCATGCAGCAGGGAAGTCACGGCTTCGATGTGGGCATTGCCCATGCCCCAGCGCTGCGCCGGGCCGTCCAGCAGCACATTGGCAAGCGCTACAAGGGTCATGCCCTGGTGGTGCGCCATGAAAGTGCTCACCGGGGTGAAAGTCTCGTCGCCCGAGCGCCGCGCGGGCGTGAAGTCCAGCGCCTCGATGAAGCCATAGCGCTCCCTGGGTGCCAGCGCCTGCAGCGCTGTGAAGTTGGCGCAGGCTGCGTGCGGTGCAATCAGCGCCGCCAACGCCGTGGCATAAGGCGCAATCACCAGCTCATCGGTCGGCGTGCGGCGCAGCGCCAGACGGGGAACGCCTTGCGGCGCGTATTGGTAGGCAAGCGTGTAGTCGCGTCCGCTGTAGGCTGACTCCGAGACGCCCCAGGGCACATCCTGCGCGCGGGCGAAAGCCATCTGCTCCTGCAGGGCAGCATGACTGGCCCCGCGCAGCACACTGCCGTGGGGTTCATTGAGCACCAGCGTGGGCATCAAGTACTCGAACATTGAGCCCGACCATGAGCGCAAACCTGCGTCCGCACCGACCGCGTAGAAGGGCCGCCCCAGCGTCGCCCAATGGCGCACCGGCACATCGCCCTTGGCGATGGCCAGCAGGCTGGTCAGGCGAGATTCAGAGGCCAGCAGATCATAAAAACCCGCGTCCATCTGTTGCTCTGCGACGCGGTAGCCGATGTGAAGCAAATGCCGCTTGCGGTGGTATAAAAAGCGAAAATCAGCTTCCCAGGCCAGTTGTTCGAAGGCGCTGGCAAGCGCCCGCAGGCGCTGTGGCGCGTCGCCCGGGGAAAAGTCGATCTGCGCCGTGTGCGCCCGCGCGTCGCGCTCGGCCGAACGCAGTGTCGCGCGATGGTCAGCCAGTCGCCAGCGCAGTTCATCGCGACGCGCTGCGGACAGCTTCGAGCGTTGACCCAGCAGCGAAGTCAGCCGTTGCCTCGATGCGTCGATGGCACGGCGCGTCGCGTCCTGTTGGTACGGCGATCGTGCCAACTCCAGGCAAGCCTGAGCCACTGCCAGCAAGTGGCCGCTGAGGTTGCCGCTGTCCACCGTGGACACATACATTGGCAACAGCGGCGCCAGCGTTTGCGTGTCGTACCAGTTCATAAAGTGGCCGCGGTGGCGCTGCATGCGGACAAGAGTAGCCAGGGTGGCCTCCAGGCGCGCCAGCAAATCCTGCGTGCCGATCCAGCCAAACGACCTGGCGCAAGCCACGCTCAACAAATACAGGCCGATGTTGGTCGGCGAGGTCCGGTGCGCGACCATGTCGTGGGGTTCGGTTTGCAAATTGTCGGGCGGCAAATGATGGTCGGCATCGTCAACGCAGCGCTCAAACAGGCGCCAGGTGTCGCGCGCAACGCCTTCCAGGTAGACTTGGTCAGCACCGGGCAACGCCTCGTCTTTGCCCGCCGGACGCGCCCGGCTGACCCACCAGGTCCACACCGGCGATGCGGCCCACAGCAGGCAAAGGCTCAGCGCCAGGAGCGGGTAGGGTGTGCCGCTCGCCAGCAGTGCCGCGAGCAGAGCCAGCGCCACGGGCGGCAACGCCCGGTGCTGGCGTGCCACCCCAGTAAGGCTGGTCTTCGCGGTCGCCTGGGCGGCCGCAGCCGTGATCCACTCCAGCAAGTGCCGGTGGCTGACGGCCATGCGGTACAGTGCCCGCAGGATGGCATCCACGCCCCTTAGCGCCTGCAGCAGCAGCTGGGCCAAAAGCCACAATCCGCCGCACAGCGTGCGTGCCAGGTCGGTCGCGGCCTGCTGGTAAAAGTGACGCTTGGCGACATCGTCCCGGCTGGGAGAGAAGCCCGCCACAGCACCGAGCAATGGCCCGGCAACGAACGCCGCCAGCACCAGGGCCAGCGCCACCCATGGCGACACCGCGCGCCCGCCCAGCGACAATACAAGCAAAGCCAGAGACATCGGCGCCACCAGTGAGCGGCGCAGGTTGTCAAACATCTTCCAGCGGTTGATCGCGCGCAGCCGGTAACGCGCCGGGTTCAGCAGAAACGGCAACAGTTGCCAGTCGCCGCGCGTCCACCGGTGCACGCGTGACGCCGCCACATCGGCATGAAACGGTGCGTCTTCAATCACCGTGATGTCGGTGACCGCCGCGCAACGCGCGATTGAGCCTTCGAGCAAGTCGTGGCTGAGCACTTTGCCGTCGGGCAAACGCCCCGACAGCACAACATGCATCACCCGCACGTGCAGCAGCCCCTTGCCGGTGAAAGTGCCCTCGCCAAACAGATCCTGGTAAACCTCGGAGGTGGCGGCGCTGTAAGGGTCAATGCCACACTGCCCGGCAAACAGCCAGTGGTAGAGCGTGAAATCCTTGGGCGCAGGCAAGGGTGTGGCAACGCGCGGCTGGAAAATGCCATAGCCGTCTACCACGATGCCGGTACTTGAGTCAACCACAGGCTGGTTGTGCGGGTGCGCCGCCACGCCCACCAACTCCCGCAATCGCCCGGGCGGCAACTGGGTGTCGCTGTCAAGTGTCAGTACATATTGCGTGTTGGCTGCCATGCGGGATTCATCGCCCAGATCCAGAAACGCCCCAGCCGTACCTTGCGCCAGCGCCGCCATCAGAAGTTCGAGCTTGCCGCGCTTGCGCTCCCAACCGATCCAGCGCGCTTCAGTGTCACTGAAAGCGCGGCACCGGTGCAGCAGAACGAAGCGCGGCACCGTGCCAGCCGCCCTGACTTTCGCGGTGGCGCCCGCATCCTGGATGTCTTTGGTTTCCATCGGGTAGCGCGCGTTGAGTTCACGGATCTGCTGCAACGCAGCGGCCAACAAGGCAGTATCGGATGCCGCGTGCGCTGCGTCAGCATCGGCCCAGTCGGTCAGCAGCGCAAACTGCGCGTGGCGCTCAGGGTTGGCAAGGTAATGCAGTTCCAGGCGATGCACCAGATCACCGATGGAAGCGGCGCTTGTCAGCATGCCTGGAATCACCACCATCACACGGTGCTCAAGCGGAATGCCGTTGGCCAGCGACAGGCGGGGCAGGTGCCTGGGCCGCGCCGATTCGCTGATCAAGCGGTTAATAACGGCTACCACAGCCTCAGAGGCCGGGAACATCATCAGCGCCCCCGCCAGCAGGCTCCATCCGCTGGCACCGGCCAGGCCGTTGGTGTGATGCAACAAAAGCCAGGCCGCCAGGCCCAAGGTCGCCAGCAACAGCGAACCAAGGTAGATTGGCAAGACCACCTGGCGCGTGGCCGGGCTGCCATGCAAAAAAGCCCGCAGTGTCGAGTTCTCAACCAGTCCCAAAGCGCGCACCAGCGCCGGCCGTCCGGCGCCGCGCAGCCAGTGGCTGGCCACCGACGCAGCGCCCGTGCTGGCCGGCGCAGTCTGCATCAGGCTTAGCAGACTATGCGCCACCGACATTTCGCTTTGGCCGCTGCGTTTGGCCAGCAGCTCAATGTCGTGCAGGGTCTGGTCGCGGGTGGTCGTATGTTCTGCTTCGAACACCGGCAAGGTGAGCATCAGGCGCATCAATCCACTGGTGCGGGCAACGATGTCGGTCCAGTCGGCATCGCCGATGGAGCGCAGCGACGTCACCGCATTGCTGACACTCAGGTTGTCGGCGGCCTGGTCGGCCGGTTGCTGCGCCTGCACTGCCGTGAGGTCGGGCAGCGCATTGCGCAGCCATTCGTGATAGCGTAGCGGGTATCGCCCTTCAGCGGCTGTACGGTGGTCTTGCAGGCGTTGTGCCATCTGGGCCAGAAACACCCGCCCCACACCGCGTTGATTCATCAGCGCCAGCAATTCGTCCAGCGCGTTCAGGGAGTAGTCGTCAAGGGCGTCGCAGCACAGATTGGCGACCGCGCGGGCGGCCTTGTTGGTGGCCACACGCTCAGCCAGGCGGCGCAGGTTTTCGATCAGCACCACGCGCAAGGTCGTGGGCAGCGCCCACAACTCGCTCAAATTCAGCTCACGCGTTTCCTGGTAGGCGCCCAGAAACTGAGTCAACAATTCTTCGTCAAATGCGCCGTCGGTGTGCGCGACAAAAGCCCAAGCCACGCCATAAATCCGCGGCAGGCCCGCCAGTGGTTCATCCCGCAACACCGGCAGCGCGCGAAAGTAACTGCGTGGCAGCCCCTCGTGAATTTCCTTGAGCTGCGCCTCGATCAGGTGAAAATTGTCGAGCAGCCACTCGGCTGCCGGGCTGATGTCGTAGCCTGTGCTGGCCTGACCTCCAATGTAGGTGTAGGCCTCCCGAAGCGCACGGATATTGCTTTGAAGCCGCGGAAAGAAATTTGCTGCACCCCAAAGCGCGCGGGCAGCCCGATGCGTTTCCCCCAGACTGCGACCATGTTGTGCAAAACGCTGCAGCCCGAAAATTTCGGAACGAATCGGTGATTCGACCGGGCCGCGCGCAGCATCTAGAATTTCCCGGAGTGCCTGGGATACCAGCGGAACCAAGGCCAGCAACGTGGCTTGGGCCATGCCCTATAACACCAGGCAAGCCATACCGATCAAGAACACCCCAACCACCAGGCTCGTCACAAAACGCGACGCCAGGAAGCCATGTGCCGCCTCGGCAGCGCAACGCAGCGCAAACATCCGCCCGCGTGAACCCTGGCAGTGGTTCAGGTGTTTGCCAAGGGCGGACAACTCCATGGGCGATGTGTCGGCTGTATCGCCAAAGGACGCGGTGCTCCAGGACGGGATGGAAATGAACTTGGTATTCATGAAAGGCTCCGTACGCACGGCGACTCTGCCGCACAAAAAGTAAATAAGAGACCGCATTTTTGTAGTCCGCCCCAGAAGGAACAGCACGCATCCATGCGATAAGTGAATCGTAAGAGGCACCGCTGGCGGTGTCTATCAGACGGCACGCTGTGATGCGTAGGACGTGTCCTACTGCTGTCGGCCGGTTTGCCAGCGCGTTAGTCGGCTGTGTGCGCTGGCCAGGAAGCACGCTTGTAGGAGCAAGCCCACGCCGGAATACGGTTGTCGCCGATACCGCGCCCAACTTGCCGCCCTGAAGATGGGTTCTTGAACAATGCAATGAGAGTCCCATGCACACACACCATCATCCCCCTCGCGACCCGCGCCAGAACCAGTTGCTTGCCGCACTGTCGGACAGGGAGTGGCGTCGCTTTCTGCCCCACCTTGAGCCGGTGATTTTGTCGCTGGGCCAGGTGCTGTGTGAATCGGGCAGGGCTCCGGCGCATGTCGTGTTCCCCACGACCGCAATTGCTTCGCTGATGTACATGACGCTTGACGGCGGCTCGTCAGAGGTCGCCGTGGTCGGCAATGATGGCGTAGTGGGCATTTCCCTGTTCATGGGCGGTTATGCCACGCCCAGCCGGGCCGTGGTGCAAAGCGCGGGCCACGGTTTCCGGCTGAGCGCCCAAATGGTGCGCAGCGAAGTTGCCCGTGGCGGTGCCGTGCTTCGCCTGATGCTGCGCTACGCGCAAGCTTTGATCGAGCAAGTGGCGCAAACGGCCGTGTGCAACCGCTACCACTCCATCGACCAGCAATTGGCCCGTCGCTTGTTGCTGGGCTTGGACCGTTTGCCGTCAGACACCATGGAGATGACGCAGGAACTGGCGGCCAACCTGCTGGGTGTGCGCCGCGAGGGCATCACGGCTGCCGCCCACAAGTTGCAACTGGCCGGCGTGATTCGCTACAGCCGGGGACACATTGAAGTGTTGGACCGCCACCGCCTGGAGCGGCGTACCTGCGAGTGTTACGCATTGGCCAAGACGGAATACGGCCGCTTGCAGCCGATGCCGCTGGCGGCCTGACGGACCGGCCCATTCGGCGCTGTGTAGGGCGGGTGCACAGGTGCGCCGCATGGCACCATGTAAAGACTCGGGCTAAGGTTCCCCTAAGTATCTTGGCGGTAAGTCATCGCTGACGTGCAACCCGATTCGATTGCTGCGCTGGCCACAGGCCGCAAGGCAAGCAACCTGTCGCGCACGCTGGGGACGATGTTCAGCGATGGTTTGATGGAAATGCAAAGCGCCAACCAGCGGCAGGTGCGGCCAGTGGCAAAGGCGACCGGGTTTCGGATTTTGACGACAGCATAAACGGGGCTCCGGATTATTCACCCACGCCAACATTCAGTGCAATCTTGCCGACGCCATCGATACGTCCATCAATGCGCTCACCCGCCACCACGGGGCCGACGCCTTCGGGCGTGCCGGTAAAGATCAGGTCGCCGGGTTTCAGGTGGTAGAACAATGACAGGTCGGCGATCAGCTCACGGACGTTCCAGATCAGCTTGTCGATGTCCGATTTCTGGCGATGCTCGCCGTTCACCGTCAATGCAAGTTCGCCTTTTTCGATCACCACGCCCGGCATGGAAACGATCTCGGACACGACGGACGATTCCTCAACGTCCTTGCCCAAATCCCACGGGCGGCCTTTGTCACGCGCGTCCAGTTGCAGGTCACGCCGGGTCATGTCAAGCCCGCAGGCGTAGCCGTAAATCAGCTTGTGCGCGTCGGCTTGCGAGACCTTAAAACCGGCTGCGCCAATTGCCACCACCAATTCCATCTCGAAGTGGTAGTTCTGCGTCCCTGACGGGTAGGCCACGGTGGCGCCGCTTTGCACCAGCGTCTGCGGCGACTTGGTGAAGTAGAACGGGCGCTCCACGCTCTTGTCCACCGGACGGCCCATCTCCACCGCATGTGCGTGGTAGTTGCGGCCCACGAAGAACAGGCGGTTGATGGGCAGGCGCTCTGCTTTGCCGCGCACCGGCAGTGATTGCACGGGCGGCGGCATCCATAAGTAGCTGGCTTGGGTCATGGTGTTTCCTCGGCGATTTTGTCAGTGACTATTTGGTGAACTTTTTTTTGAATGGCCAGGTCGGTGAATATTTGAGTGAGGACACCAGCATCCTCAATCAAGACTGATGTTTTTGCGCTTCACCAGTTGCTCGTACATCTTGCTCTTGGCCTCCGCATGTTTGCGAATCTCCTCGGGTGACCAGGTGATGGTCTCAAACGCAAAAGTGTTGAATCGGGCTCGCACCTCAGGATCAGCCAACACCTTCAGAACATCGCTGTTGATTTTTGTCTTGACATCATTGGCAATGCCCTTGGGTGATAACAGCACCACAAAGGAGTTGACTTCAAAACCTGCCGGGCCACCCGCTTCGGCCACGGTGGGCACGTCAGGCATCTGGGGCACACGGTTGGCAGCAGCCACGGCGATGTAGCGAAGCTTGCCAGACTTGAAAATGCCCTGACTTGAGGGAAGACTGGCAAAGCTCCATTGGATGTCGCCGGCACCGACCGATGTGAACAGCTGCGAAACCTCACGGTACGCCACGTGGGTCATCTCGGTACCGGTTTGCAATTCCAGTTGCTCTGCGCCCAAATGACCGGGACTGCCGATGCCCCACGACCCAAAACTCAGCTTGTTGGGTTCGGCCTTGGCAGCCGTGATCAGGTCTTTCATGTTTTGCCACTTTGAGGCGCTCGGCACAGCCACAAAGAAGGGGGTTCTGAACAGCGGTGCGACCGGGTCAAAGGTGTTCAGCGTTACAAAGCCTTTGGACTTGTACAGGAGCGGCAAGGCCGAGAGATGTTCACTGTCGAGTTGCAGCAGGGTGTAGCCGTCAGCAGCGGCGCGCTGAGTGGCTTCAATGGCGATGAAGCCGCCACCGCCCGGTTTGTTGCTGATCAGAACCGGCTGGTTCCAGATTTTGGACAGTTTCTCGGACACCTGCCGCAACACCGCATCGGGGCCGCTGCCTGCGGCAAATGCGGTGACGATGGTCACCGGCTTGGTGGGGAAGCTGCCTGGTTGCGCCAACGCTGGCAGGCAAAGCGCAACGGAGGATGCGGCTGCAAATAATGTTTTGGAGAGGAGGGTTTGATTGAATGTTGACATGATGTTTCGTTGTCAGATTCCTGGTTTTGGTTTGGTTTTGGCTTTGGGCTTCGGGTTAATCACGGGTCTCGAAGACACCCAGCTTTTTGTGCAGCGGCGTCTCATCGGCGATGAAGAGAAAAGCAGGCGCAGTGCCTGAGCGGTTGGTCAGGCTGATGGGGGTGTAGCCAGGTGCACAGCAGGTATCGGCCTCGGCCAGCACAAAGCGCTGATCTTCAATCTGCACCTCGGCAGAGCCTTCAATGACGTGGAACACCATGGCCGGGCTGCGCACCGGCAGTTCAAGGGTCTGTCCTGGGCGCAGCATCAGCGCGTAAAAACCAAGGATGTTCTGGGTATCAGCACCGGTCTCGGGGTTCACGTAGGTGACCTGCACCGCCGCAAGACCGGCTTGATCAGCGGCCAGTGAAACCAGCGCGGCGCGGGCGTCAACCCAGGGGTAGCGCAGCATGGGGTAGGCTTTGCGCGAGCGCTCAAACACCGGGGTCGGCACCACACCGGCGCGTGCGTAGGCGTGCTCGCCATGACCCTGCATCAAAGTCTGCCGCCCGCCATCGACATGGTAGCTGGCCTCCATGTAGTAGACCAGCGGCAGGTCCAGCACGTCGAGCCAGACCACCGGCTCGACGCCGTCGTGCCCGTGCTCATGCCACAGGCCGGTGGGGGTGAGGATCAGGTCGCCACGCAGCATCGGGCATTTTTCGCCATCCACCGTGCTCCAGGCGCCCTCGCCTTCGACCACCATGCGCACCGCATTGGGTGTGTGGCGGTGTGCGGGCGCCCATTCCCCGGGCAGCAGCAACTGCATGCCAAGGTACATGGCCGCGCTGGCCTGCATTTTGTCCAGCCCGTGGCCGGGGTTGGCCAGCACCAGCACGCGGCGCTCGGCTTTTTCAATTGGGGCCAGTTCACCGGCTTTCAGCAGCAGCGGCCGGATGGCGGCATAGGGCCAGTGTGTGGCGCGGGTGTTCGGGCGCGGTTTGCCAGGCGGCAACACGGCCCGCAGGTTGGGCCACAGCGGCACCAAGTTGTGTGACTTCAGCTCGGCGACATAGTCGGCGGGCAGGTCTTCGAGACGGCCAAGCTGGTTCATGGTGCCTCCTGCCGAGCCGCCTCAAAGGAGGCAAGCGCCCCCTTGGGGGACCGCGAATGAATAGGGGCGTAAGGGTTCATGGGTTCTCCGTATTTAAAAAATTCAGGCAGCCAGGCAGTTGTCGACCTTCCAGCCATAAAGCCACTCCACGGCGTCATAAAAACGATCCGGTGTGCGGTTTTTCCAGAGCTCGTTGCGCGCCAGTCGCTCGACCCCTTGGGCGTGAAAGATGCGGCCCATGTCGCGCGCACCCAGCACGATGCGCGCAGTGCGGGCCACGCGCGAGCGCTGGTACAGCGCAAAGGCCTTGGCAATGTCATTGTTGTGCAGGCGCAGCGCCTCGCCCAGGGTGACCGCGTCTTCCATCGCCATGCAGGCGCCTTGCGCCAGGTATTGCAAGGTGGCGTGGGCGGCATCGCCGAGCAAGGTGACGCGGCCAAAGTTCCATTGCGCAACCGGCTCGCGGTCTGCCGTGGCCCAGCGCGTCCAGTCTTTGGGCAATTCAATCAGTTGTCTTGCTTTGGCGCAGACACCTTCAAAATAACTCAGCACTTCTTCCCGGCTGCCCACCCGCACGCTCCACTCTTCCTTGTCACGGCTGTGGAATGTGACGACCACGTTGTACTGTTCGCCACCGCGCAGCGGGTAGTGCACCAGATGGCAATTGGGGCCGACCCAGATGCTGGCGGCGTTCCATTGCAAATCCTTGGGAAAGTCCTTCTTCTCCACCACCGCGCGGTACACCACGTGGCCGGATACCCTGGCTTCGTCGCCCACGAATTGGCGGCGGATGGCTGACTTCACACCATCCGCGCCGATCAAGGCAACGCCCCGGTGCCGCCCGCCTTTGGCGTCAAACACGGTGACGCCAAAGGCGTCCTGCTCAACGCGTTGCACCTGGGTTGAGGTCGCCAACTCAATGCGGTCCGATGCCTTGGCGCCTTCCAGCAGTGCGCTGTGCGCATCGGCACGGTGGATGACAGCATAGGGATTGCCAAAGCGTTTGAGGAACGCTTCACCGGTTGGGATGTGGCCCACCTGGTATTCGTCCAGCGCGTCGTGCATCACCATGAAATCGGTATAGACCGCTTTGCTTCGGGCGATTTCGCCAACGCCTAATGCGTCAAACGCAGCAAAACCGTTGGGGCCGACTTGCAGGCCCGCGCCGATTTCGCCCAATTGGGCCGCCTGCTCCAGCACCTTGACCTTGAAACCGCGCCGCACCAGCGCCAGGGCCGCTGCAATGCCGCCGATGCCGCCACCTGCCACCAAAACTTGCTGTGCGTCTTGCGCCGTGTCCTGCACTGTCTTTGCCATGCTTGTCTCCGTCTGTTTTTGAACAGGTTCAACTGTGCGCGTTTTTCACTATTGCGTAAAGATGACATATAAAATACTTTAAATATTGTTCTTATATAGTAACTACGACAGGATCCGCCTGAAAACGTATGGCCAAACTCGATCTTGACTGGCTCGGCGTATTTGTCGAGGTCTACAAAACCCAAAGCGTGTCACGCGCCGCACTGCGCCTGGGCATGGAGCAGGCCAGCGCCAGCATTGCACTGGGAAAGCTGCGACAGCACTTCGGCGACCGCCTGTTCACCCGCACCTCGCAGGGGATGGAACCCACGCCCCGAGCGCAGGCGATCTACCCCGACCTGCTTGAGGCGCTGCATCGAATTGAAATGGCGCGCGGTACACCGCAGACATTCTCAGCGGTTGATGCGCAACGTGAATTTCGCATTTGCATGACCGACATCAGCGAGATTGTTTTACTGCCCCGGCTCATCAACCATCTGCAGCAGACCGCGCCGGGCCTGGTGATTGAGGCCGAAAAAATCTCCCCGGACAGCCGGCGTGCGCTGGAGTCAGGCAGTCTTGATCTGGCAGTGGGCTTCACGCCAGACCTGGATGCGGGCTTTTACCAGCAGGCGCTGTTTGCGCAAGACTTTGTCTGCCTGGCCTCTGAAGACCATCCCCGCATCCAGTCAAAAATCAGCCAACGCGCGTTCTCGGCGGAAGGCCATATTCTGGTCACGTCCCTGGCCACAGGGCACTCGGTCGTGGACAAAGTGCTGGCGCGCCACAAAGTTGCACGCCGCGTGGTGTTGCGCGTGCCCAGTTTTCTGGGCGTGGCCCGCATCGTCGCGCAAACCGAATTCATCGTCATCGTGCCCAGGTTGCTGGGCAATGCCCTGGCATCACAGGAGCGCGTGCAAATTCTGGAACCACCTTGGCCCCTGCCACCCTACAAGGTCAAACAGCATTGGCACGAGCGCTTCAATGCCGACGCCGGGAACATTTGGCTGCGCCGGACGATGGCAGAGTTGTTTTCGGGGAGAGGGCTGGACGCGTGACCGGCGCCGCGCGAGACGCCGGGTTTTGCGACCCGCGTGGCCACCTTCATGCCAGCGTCTTCGCACAGCCGGGAAATCGTGGCACAAGCAATCCCCCGCCTGCTGCGGTTTGATGGCCAGCGCTTGCGTACGCCTGACGGCCATGCACCTGAAGCGAAGCGCCCCAACGCAAGGCTATTTTTTCACGTTAACCTCGGCCCATGTGCGCCAGTCCGCTATGGCGTGCGGGCGACCACTTCATACAGACAGACAGAATGAATGAATGAATGAATGAATGCCACCGACCTTGATCCAGCCCTGAATCCGCCAGCCAGCCTGACACCCAGCCTGCTGGCCTCGCCGCTGCGCGCTGCCATCACGGCTGCGGCCAGGCCAGCGGAGCCCGACATCCTGCCGGGGCTGGTCGCGCAGGCCCGCTTGGCACCGCCGCTCGAAGTAGCCGCAGGACAACTGGCGCTGCGCATCGCGCGCGGCATGCGCGAGCGCGCCCGCGAATCGGGCCGCGCCGCACTGGTGCAGGGACTGCTGCAGGAGTTCGCGCTCAGTTCGAATGAAGGCGTCGCGCTGATGTGCCTGGCCGAGGCCCTGCTGCGCATCCCCGATGCCGCGACCCGCGACGCGCTGATCCGCGACAAGATCAGCAGCGGAAACTGGCAGGCGCACTTGGGCGCGAGCCCCTCGCTGTTCGTCAACGCCGCCACCTGGGGCCTGCTGGTCACGGGCCGGCTGGTGGCCACGCACAGCGACGCCGGCCTGCGCTCGGCACTGCGACGCATGGTCGGGCGCGGCGGCGAGCCGCTGATCCGCAAAGGCGTGGACAGGGCAATGCGGCTGATGGGCGAGCAGTTCGTCACCGGCGAGACCATCGCGCAGGCGCTCGCCAATGCCAGAAAGCGCGAGGCCGAGGGCTTCCGCCATTCATACGACATGCTCGGCGAAGCGGCGATGACGGCGCGCGACGCGGCGGCCTGCCTGGCTTCGTACAAGGCGGCGATCCACGCCATCGGCGCGGCTTCGGCAGGCTGCGGCATTTATGAAGGCCCGGGGATCTCGATCAAGCTCTCGGCGCTGCACCCGCGCTACAGCCGGGCCCAGGTCGGGCGTGTTGGCAGCGAGCTCTACCCGCGGCTGCTGCAACTGGCCGGGCTGGCCCGCCGCTACGACATCGGCCTGAACATCGACGCCGAAGAGGCTGATCGGCTGGATCTCTCGCTTGACCTGCTGGAGCGGCTTTGCTTCGAGCCGTCACTGGCTGGCTGGAACGGCATCGGCTTCGTGATCCAGGCCTACCAGAAGCGCTGCCCGGCCGTGATCGACTGGCTGGTCGACCTGGCGCGGCGCAGCGCGCGCCGGCTGATGGTCCGGCTGGTGAAAGGGGCCTACTGGGACAGCGAGATCAAGCGTGCCCAGCTCGACGGGCAGGAAGGCTACCCGGTCTACACGCGCAAGGCCTACACCGACGTGGCCTATATCGCGTGTGCGTCGAAGCTCCTCGCCGCGCCCGACCAAATCTATCCGCAGTTCGCGACGCACAACGCGCACACCCTTGCGGCGGTGTACACCCTGGCCGGGGCAGCGTATCACCCTGGTCAGTACGAGTTCCAGTGCCTGCACGGCATGGGCGAGCCGCTTTACGAGCAGGTGGTCGGCCCGGTCACCGAGGGCAAGCTGGCCCGGCCCTGCCGCATCTACGCGCCGGTCGGCACGCACGACACCTTGCTGGCCTACCTGGTGCGACGGCTGCTGGAAAACGGTGCCAACACCTCGTTCGTCAACCGCATCGCCAGCGACGCCATCCCGCTTGAGGAACTGGTGCAGGACCCGGTGCGGACGGTCGAGCAGCTGGCCGCAACCGAAGGCGCGCTGGGCCGTCCACACCCGGCCATCGTGTTGCCGCGCGATCTGTACGGCGCCGGGCGCGCAAACTCGGCCGGACTGGATCTGGCCAGCGAGACACGTCTGGCTTCAATCGGCAAGGCCTTCGCATTGCACGCGGAACAACCGTGGTTGGCGGCGCCCATGATTGGCGCTGCGGACCGCCTGAACCCACAAGGCGGCAAGGCGCACCCCGGGCAGCCGATTCGCAATCCCGCCGATCATCGCGACGTGGTCGGCTTCTGCCGTGAGGCGACCGCGGGCGATGTTCAGGCAGCGATCACCGGCGCTGTCGACGCGGCAGGGGCCTGGGCCGCCATGCCGCCTGCTACCCGCGCAGCGCTGCTTAATGCCGGTGCCGACCGGCTTGAGGCCGACACCGAGCGCCTTTTGACACTGTTGGTGCGCGAAGCTGGCAAGACCTGCGCCAACGCGGTGGCCGAGGTGCGCGAGGCGGTCGATTTCCTGCGCTACTACGCGCAGCAGGTGCGGCGCGATTTCGACAATGCCAGCCATATTCCGCTGGGACCTGTGGTCTGCATCAGCCCGTGGAATTTCCCGCTGGCGATTTTCACGGGCCAGGTGGCGGCAGCGCTCGCGGCCGGCAACCCGGTGCTGGCCAAGCCGGCCGAGCAGACGCCGCTGGTGGCCGCCGAGGCAGTCCGTGCACTGTGGGCGGCAGGCGTGCCGCGCGCCGTGCTGCAACTGCTGCCCGGCCGTGGTGAGACCGTGGGCGCGGCGCTGGTGGCTGATGCGCGCGTGCAGGCGGTGCTCTTTACCGGCTCGACCGAGGTCGCCCGCCTGCTGCACAGGACGCTGGCCGGGCGCCTGGGCGCGCACGGCCGGCCGGTGCCGCTGATCGCCGAGACCGGTGGCCAGAACGCCATGGTGGTCGATTCGTCGGCACTTGCCGAGCAGGTGGTGGGTGACGTGGTCGCGTCCGCGTTCGACAGCGCTGGCCAGCGTTGCTCGGCCCTGCGCGTGCTGTGCGTGCAGCGAGAGCTGGCCCCCCGACTGTTCGAGATGCTGGAAGGCGCTGTGGCTGAACTGCAGCTGGGCGACACCCGCAGGCTGTCGGTCGATGTCGGCCCGGTCATCGACGAGGAAGCACGCGCCGGCATTGAGCAGCATGTCCAGGCCATGCGTGCGAAGGGGCGGCGCGTCATGCGCCCGGCAGTGTTCGACGCCGAGACGGCCAGTCGCGGTACCTTTGTCGCGCCGACCTTGATTGAAATAGAAAGCCTGGCCGAGCTGCAACGTGAGGTCTTCGGCCCGGTGCTGCACCTGCTGCGCTACGAGCGCGACGACCTGCCCGGCCTCCTGGAGCAGATCAACAACACCGGCTACGGCCTCACATTGGGGGTGCACACCCGCATCGATGAGACGGTGGTGCAGGTGGTTGGTGCTGCACACGTGGGCAACATCTACGTCAACCGCAATGTCGTCGGCGCCGTGGTCGGCGTGCAGCCCTTTGGCGGTCAAGGGCTGTCGGGCACTGGCCCCAAGGCAGGTGGCCCGTTCTACCTGCTGCGTCTGCTGGCGCAGCGACCCGGCGATGCCGCGTTGCAGGCCATCGAACGCTCGGGGCCGGTCACTGAGCCGCCGTTCCGTGGCCTGGCCATGGGCGTGGCGATGGGCGTAGTCAAAATCGACCCGGCACTGATGGCATTGCGCCGCTGGGCGGTGTCGCACAACCGCGCCAACCTTGCAGCGCCTTGTGACCGCCTCGCAGCACAGTCGCCGGTCGGTCGCTGGCGCGCGCTGGCTGGCCCGACAGGCGAGGCCAACCTCTACGCCGTGTTGCCGCGCAATTGGGTCCTTTGCCTGGCGCAGGATGAGGTTGACCGCGACGCCTGTCTGCTGCTGCAACTCGCCGCGGTACTTGCAGTGGGCAGCCGCGCGTTGTGGACGGTCGATGAACGACCCTTGTGGGAGATACTTCCCCCGCCGGTGAAGGATCGCGTTGCGCTTGTGAAGGACTGGACCCGCGAATCGGTCAGTTTCGACGCAGTGCTGCATCACGGTGCGCCAGCCGCCTTGCTCGCCGTCTGCCGTGCGGTCGCCGCGCGACCTGGACCGATTGTCGGCGTCATCGGGCTCGGGCTCGGTGCCGGTATCGATGCAGGGGATATCGACATCCCGCTGGAGCGTCTGGTGTTGGAGCGCTCGCTGAGCATCAACACCGCAGCGGGTGGGAACGCGAGCCTGATGACGCTGGGGATGGCGTGAAATAGTTATGGACAATAACCATCATCAAGGCACGCCAAAACATTTGCGGGTTCATTTATTCCGTTTCCATTTCAATCGGAGAGTAGGCGCACCGACGAAGACAGTGCTTTAGCACGGCTAGGAGGTGCAACGACCTATCCGATTGAAATGGAGATGGAATTAAACCATCTCGATCCAGCATCACACCTCTTCTTGCTTATTTATGACCACCAAAGACATGCATTTTGAAATTCGCGGCGAGCACAAGGAGATTGCGGTCATCCGCCTGACGCGCGGTGCCAAGCGCAATGCCCTCAACGATGCGCTGGTGGCGTCGCTGCGCGAGCTGTTTGACACCCTGCCCAAGTCGGTGCGCGCGGCTGTCATTGACGGCGAAGGCGAGCATTTTTGTGCGGGCCTGGATTTGAGCGAACTCCAGGAGCGCGACGCCGGCCAGGGCTTGCACCACTCGCGCAGCTGGCACGCCGCGCTGGAGCGGGTGCAATACGGCCCGGTGCCGGTGATTGCTGCGCTGCACGGTGCGGTAGTCGGCGGCGGGCTGGAACTGGCCACGGCGTGCCACATCCGCGTCGCTGATGAGTCTACCTTTTACGCACTGCCTGAAGGGTCGCGCGGCATTTTTGTCGGCGGCGGTGGCTCGGTGCGGATTCCGAAACTGATCGGCGTGGCACGCATGACCGACATGATGCTCACCGGGCGCGTGTACAACGCGGTCGACGGCGAAAAAATCGGCCTGGCCCAGTACCTGGTGCCCCAAGGCCAGGCGTTCGACAAAGCCTTCGAGCTGGCGGTGCGCGTGGCGCAAAACGCGCCGCTCACCAACTACGCGTTGATGCACGCCCTGCCCCGCATTGCCGAGCAGAGTGCCGACCACGGCTTCCTGTCCGAGGCCATGATGGCGGCAATCGCCCAAAGCGCGCCCGAGGCCAAGCAGCGGGTCAAGGCGTTTCTGGAGGGCAAGGCGGCCAAGGTTAAAAAAAGCGACTGAATTGGTTAGCGGCATCAGACGATCCAGTTGATTGAAATTCGTGACATACGCCCTGACCCTGACCCTGACCCTGACCCTCTCCCCTGCCGGGGCACAAGGGACAAGCCACGGCCTTCACTCCCTCTCCCGCTTGCGGGAGAGGGCCGGGTGAGGGCAATTCTGAGGCACCTGACTGAACAGGAAAAAACTTGAGCACGGTCATCAGCAAAGCCGCCATGACAGCAACACTTCCAGCCAAATTTCGCCCCTTTGAGTTTGGCGTGACCCGCGCAGTGCGCAGCGACGCTGGTGGCAACGTCTACCTGCAAGCCGGGCAGCCCCTGCAAGCCTACGCCCACCGCATGACAGACCGGCTGGTGCATTGGGCGACGGTCACGCCCGAGCGCACGCTGTACGCGCGGCGCGATCCGGCCTTGGGTGGCCAGTGGCGGCATGTGACGTTTTCGCAAGCGCTGGATGCCGCCCGCCGCATCGGCCAGGCTTTGCTGGACCGCGGCCTGAGCGCCGGGCGGCCACTGGCCATCCTGAGTGAAAACAGCCTGGAGCACGCCCTGCTGGCGCTGGGGGCGATGCTGGTCGGCGTGCCGTATTGCGCGGTGTCGCCGGCCTATTCGCTGGTCAGCCAGGATTTCGAAAAGCTGCGCCATGCGCTCGACACGCTCACACCAGGCCTGGTGTACGCGGCTGACTGGGAGCGCTATGGCCGCGCGATTGAGGCGGTGGCACCGCCCGAAACCGAGGTTATTCTTAATTTAATAGCAAAGTATCAAGGTAGTACCAGGGCTACAGGCACTTTTGACTCTCTTTTTCAGACAAAAGCGACGCCGCAGGTGGATCTGGCCATGCAAGCCACCGGACCCGACACCATCGTCAAATTCCTGTTCACCAGTGGTTCGACCAAGCTGCCCAAGGCCGTGATCAACACCCAGCGCATGTGGTGCGCCAACCAGCAGCAAATGGCGCAGTCCACGCCGGTGCTGACACTTGAGCCGCCCGTGCTGGTCGACTGGCTGCCGTGGAACCACACTTTTGGCGGCAACAACAACTTTGGACTGGTGCTGTTTCATGGCGGCTCGCTGTACATTGACGAAGGTAAACCTACCCCGACACTGATCACCGAGACACTGCGCAACCTGAGCGAGATCGCACCCACGCTTTACTTCAATGTGCCCACGGGTTTTGAGGCCATCGCCCATGCCATGAAAACGGACGACGTCCTGCGCCGAAACCTGCTCAGCCGCGTGAAGATGTTTTTCTACGCAGGTGCTGCGCTGGCCCAGCCGGTATGGGACAGCCTGTATGAAAGCCAGGAAAAAGAAATCGGCGAGCGCATTGTGATGACCACCGGCCTGGGCATGACCGAGTCTGCGCCGTTTGCCATTTTTGTGACCAACCCGAACGTCAAGGCGGGTGACCTGGGCTTGCCCACACCAGGCATGACGCTCAAGCTGGTGCCCAGCCAGGGCA
>JANMVO010000151.1:0-1779 GCA_031392805.1 Rhodoferax sp.
GCCGGCCGCCAGACCGTCCAGACGCGAAAGGTGCCCAAGGGGAAACGGGTCTCGGCGGTGAGCGTCGGCACGCGGTGCAGTCCGCGCTTGTCGGGTTTGAACGCGACGTGCACCGTGCAACTGCCCTGAGCGGGCACGTCGGCCCACACCCAATGGGGTGCTTCCTTGACCGGGTACCTTGATTCCTTGACCGGATGGTCAGCGCCTGTTGCCTGCGGGCCTGCACCCAGAACGCGCAGGCCAATGCCGTGCCGGACCGAACGCCGCCCACTCACCAGATTGATGCCAATAATGGCTATAGCCCCCGTGTATACTTCATCAGGAGCTATTAAATTCATAGTTAGGCCCCGCAAGGTGGCATGGCAAACATGCATGCCCACCACCGCGCTGCCGGCCAGCAGAAAGGTCAACAGATAGCCCAGGTTGAGCTGGTAGTTGATGGACGCGACCAGCAGCAGCAGCAGCGTGGCGCCCAGTGTGAAACCGGGGCGTGTGGGCAAGATATAGACGTTGCGCTGCGTCAGGGTGATGCTGTCGCTCAGCGGCAGGCGGGCCTGCCACCAGCGCTGAAAGCGGGCGCGGATATGGTTGAGCGGACGCATCACTGTATTTGGCAAATCATGCGCGGCGGAAGTGGCTGCTGAATTCATAGGCACTGCCCTCACCCTAGCCCTCTCCCACAAAGAGAGAGGGGACAAATCGGGTGCAGCCTCTCCCAGTCGGGGCAATGTCCGCGACATTTTCCCGAGTCATGGCAATGCCACCGCCTCGAGCATCGCCCGCACTTGCTCCACAGCACCCCGGCCCGCGTCACCTACGGGGATCAGGCGGTGGGCGATGGTTTGCGGCAGCACAGCTTGAACGTCGTCCGGGGCCACGTAGTCGCGCCCGCTGAGCAGCGCCTGTGCCTTGGCGGCGCGGATCACGGCAATGCCGGCGCGCGGGCTCAAGCCCTGCAGAAACCATTTGCCGGTGCGGCTGGCCGCTATCAAATCCTGCACATAGTTGAGCAACGGCGGCGCCGCGTGCACGCCCAGAACCTGCTGTTGCAAGGATTTCAGATCTTGTTGCGTCAGCAGGCTTTGCAGCGCATCGACCAGATCACGGCGGTCATGGCCCGCCAGCAGTTCACGCTCAGCGGCGCGATCCGGGTAACCCAGCGAGATGCGCATCAAAAAACGGTCGAGCTGGGACTCTGGCAAGGCATAGGTGCCCAACTGATCGTGCGGGTTCTGCGTAGCGATGACGAAGAACGGCGAGGGCAGGGCGCGCGTTTCGCCCTCCACCGTGACCTGTTTTTCTTCCATCGCTTCCAGCAGGGCACTTTGAGTTTTTGGGCTGGCGCGGTTGATCTCGTCAGCCAGCAGCACCTGCGCAAAAATTGGGCCGGGATGAAAGACAAAAGCCTCCTTGCCGCGCTCGTAGACGGACACGCCCGACAGGTCGCTGGGCATCAGGTCTGAGGTGAACTGCACTCGCGAGAATTGCAGGCCAAAAGTCTTGGCCAGAGCGTGCGCCAGGGTGGTCTTGCCAACCCCCGGCACGTCCTCAATCAGCAGGTGGCCCCCGGCCAGCAGGCAGGCCACGCAATCCTGTATCTGCGCGGGTTTGCCGACGATCACCGTGTTAAGCTGATCAACCAGCGATTTAAGTTTTTGTTGGGAATTCATCGCTTGACGTTACCCGAAATAGTGACACATGGACGCGCATCGTGAACAAGACCGGATACTTTACCCACCCCGATTGCTGGAAACACGACATGGGCAACGGGCACCCCGA
>JANMVO010000161.1:0-1902 GCA_031392805.1 Rhodoferax sp.
CGTTGGTATTGGCGCCGTCTTCACGCTGGCGCGGTTCAGCGAGGCATTTCTGGTGTTGCGAGCCGCCCAGAGTGGCATCGCGCTGGCCCTGGTGCCGCTGGTGATGGTCGCCATGAGTCTGGTCTATTCGCTCACCGCTTACCCGTTTGGCAAACTCTCGGACCGCATGAGCCATTCCTGGCTTCTGGCCTTCGGCCTGGTCATCCTGATTGCGGCCGACCTGGTGCTGGCGATTGACAATCACTGGAGTGGTGTGCTGGCGGGCGTAGCGCTGTGGGGTGTGCACATGGGCATCACCCAGGGCCTGCTGGCCACCATGGTGGCCCATGTTGCCCCCGCTGATTTGCGCGGCACGGCGTTTGGCTTCTTCAATCTGGTGAGCGGCCTGGCGTTGCTGGTGGGCAGTGTGCTCGCGGGCCTGCTGTGGGATCAGCTGGGTGCCGCAGTTACTTTTTACACGGGCGCAGGGTTTTGTGGGGTGGCACTGGTGGCACTGGCGCTGCATGCCAACCGACCCTTGCCAAACGCCTGAGCTTGATCAGCGCGGTTTGATTTTGACCGGTATTTTCGCGCCGACATGCTTCTGGCCGCGCTGCCTTGCCAATGTGACCTGGCGCTGGCGCTCGGCAAAGCCCTGTTTTTGCACGTCGCTGGTGGCCTCAAAGCAATGCGGGCAACTGACGCCCCTCTGATAGTGCGCTGAGGCGCGCCCGGTGTCGCCGACCGGGTGGCGGCACGAGCGGCACAGTTCATACGGCCCGGGCGTCAAGCCGTGGCCGACCGACACGCGCTCGTCAAACACGAAGCATTCGCCCTGCCACAGGCTGCTCTCAGGCGCCACCGTTTCGAGATACTTGAGAATGCCGCCCTCCAGGTGGTAGACCTCCTCGTAGCCGTGCAGTCGAAGCAGCGCGGTGGACTTTTCACAGCGGATGCCGCCGGTGCAAAACATGGCGACTTTGGGGCGTCGCAGGGCACCGGCAATTACGCCAGCACTAACTCCCGGACTACCGCCACCACTACCGTCGCCCCTAACCCCGCCACTACTCCCCCCACTACCCCCACTGCTAACGCCAACACTCCCGCCGTGGTTCACGCTGGGTTGTTGCGTGCTGGGGTTCAGAAAGCCCCCTTCCTGCTCCTGGCGTTCGACCCACGCGGGCAGGTCGGCGAAGGTTTTAATGCGCGGGTCAATTGCGCCCTCAAACGTGCCAATGGCCACCTCATAGTCGTTGCGGGTGTCCACCACCAGCACGTCGGGGTCGCTGATCAGGGCGTTCCAGTCTTGCGGCTTCACATACTGGCCGGCCATGTGAGTCGGGCTCACGCCCGGCACGCCGAGCGTGACGATTTCCTTTTTCAGGCGCACTTTCAGGCGCATGAACGGAGCCTGGCTGGACCATGATTCCTTGGGCTGCAGGCTCTTCAGGCGCGCATCGGCTTGCAGGTGCGCCAGCACGGCACGAACACCACTTTCGGGCCCGGCGATGGTGCCGTTGATGCCCTCAGCGGCCAGCAGCAGCGTGCCCTTGACCTGGTGGGCCTCGCACACGGCCAGCAGCGTCTCTTTCAGCTCGGCAAAGTCGGGCAGTGCTACAAACTTGTACAGGGCTGCGGTGAGGTATCGGTTCATGGGCGCAGCGTTGGGTGCAAGGGGTGCAAGGGATTCACGGGCGGGGTGTACTGTATGTACTGGATGTAAGGGATAAAAAGAGCTCAAATGGATTCACAGCGCCTGCACCTGGCGCAGGTCGGGCCGGTGCAGCCAGGCGGCAAATTCATCCGCCAGCTGCCGGCCGGCGCTTGCGGCGGTGCTCCATGCCTTGACGCGGCCCGCCAGATCGTTGCCATAGTGGGTGAAGTCAGCGCGATCCGGCAGCTTGCCGTTGGGCAAGGTTTTAA
>JANMVO010000409.1:0-1733 GCA_031392805.1 Rhodoferax sp.
CCATCCCAGATTTCGCGCTCCAGGTCTTTGGGCTGGCAAAACAGGGTGGACTTGCCGTCACCGGTAATCACCAGCCAGGCTTTGGGCTCGGCAAAGCCGGTCAGGTAATAGAAGTAGCTGTCGTGGCGAAACAGAAAATCACTGTCGCGGTTGCGCTGCTGTTCCAGCGCGGTAGGGATGATGGCGATGCCGCCTTGACCGAGTTGGGCGGCGAGGGCGGCGCGGCGCTGGGTGTAGGTGGATGGGTTGTTCATGCGGAGGTTCCTGGATCTTGTGCTTGTGCCTTGCGAAGAAGCGCCAACCCGCGCTCAAGGCGATTGCTGCCGCGCTGCGCGCGCGCCATGAAGCGGGTTTCGGTATCGAACTCGACCAATGCCTGCGTCGTCAATTCGTCCAGCAGCCGGGCCAGGCTGATGCCGCGTTGCTCGGCCATCGCTTTCAGGCGCCCGTGTTTGTGATCGGGCAATCGCAGAGTCAATGCACTCATGATTTCATCTCCTTTAAAAACTTAATGGGTGTCGCCAATCGCAGCAGGGGAAATCGTAACGCCCTGGCGGAAAAGTCGCGCGTGTTCCAGGTCACGATATGCATTGCGCCGCAGGCTACCGCCAGCTCTACCACGTGGTTGTCGCCTTCGTCGCGCAGGTTGGGGCGCCATGAAAAATAGGTTTTGCGCCAGCGGGCACTCGCCAAAAAAACGTCCAGCAAATCATCGCGCTCGAATGCATCCAGGCGACATCTTTCAAACAGGGCACTGCGCGACATCACATCTTCATACTCCAGCATCAGGGCGGAGCCCACGGCGGGTGCCAGTCGGCCACTCAAGCAATGCGCAATGATCTGCGCCGAGGCACCCGTGCCCATGCAGGCGCCTACGAAAACGTTGTTATCGACAACAATCACATTTATACGATACCAAAATATTGACTTATTGGTATCTCAGGAGGTATCATTTTAAGCCACTTCATGGCATTTTTAATTGAGTCAAATCGGGAGCGGAACAACAAAACAGCTTGAGAATTCTCACGGCAAGGGACAACACTCAAGCTAAGTTCAGCTCGTCCAGGCGCTTAGGTGTACCCACGTCGGTCCAGTCGCCTTCATACTTTTCTGCGCTCACCTGCGCGTGATCCATCGCCTTGCGCAACAGCGGTGCCAGCGCTGCTTTAATGCCTTGCGGGTTGCCGGGGGGAATGCCGCAATACGGCGGTGCAAACAGGGCGCTGCGGTACAGGCCGATGGTGCTGTAGGTGTATTTCTGTCCGCAGGCACCTGCGGCCAAATTCAAGGCCAGCCCGTTTGCTGACAAGCCAAAGTCACCGTTCTGGTGATGCGCCGGGTTGGGCACCAACCAAATGTGGGCCAGCTTGCCGCTTTGCCTGAAGCACTCTACGGCAGCATGGGTGAAAGAAAACTCGGGAGAAAACACATCGCCCGCAAGCACCCAAAACACGTCGTCCAGCAGCGGCAACGCACGAACAATGCCGCCGGCAGTCTCCAGGGCGCTGCCAAAATCGCGGCCTTCGTGCGAGTATGAAATTGTCATTCGATCTTTATTTAATAGCAAACTATTATTATAAGACGCTGGCTGCAGCACAATTTCATTGCCAAAAGCCGCTGAAACCTGCTCCCCCAGCCATGCCGTGTTCACTACCACTTTGCCAAACCCACCACGCGCCAGCGCTTCCAGGGGCCACTGCATCAGCGGTTTGCCGCGCACGCGCAGCAGCGGT
>JANMVO010000279.1:0-4511 GCA_031392805.1 Rhodoferax sp.
GCGCTTGCCAAACATGGCCTGGTGGTGCGGGTGCGCAAGGAAGGCCGGCGCTGGGTTCAGACCGCCAAGGGGCCAACCAGCGGCCCGCTGGAAAGGCTGGAACACAACGTCACGCTGGCCCGGCAGGCACAAGGCGCAATGCCCGAGGTGGATCTGGCGCGACACGCGGGAACGCCCGTGGGCAAAAGCATTGTTGCAGCCTTGAAGCTCAAAGCCGATGAAGGCTTGCCCCACCTGATTGCACTTTATGAGACCGATGTGCAGCGCACCACACGACTTGTTGAGCAAGCTGGCTCTGTGGTGGAAATAGCACTGGACCAAGGCCGCATTTTGGCCCGCCCACATGCGCTCGACCTTTGCGAGCTTGAAGTGGAACTGAAAAAGGGAAAGCCTGAGCACGCGGTGGCGCTGGCACGCCGGTGGTGCGCAGAGCACGGGCTTTGGCTGAGCTCGATCGCCAAATCCATGAAGGGCCAGCGCCTTCGCAGCGGCATTCCTGTGGGTCCGGCTGTGTCTGCCGCTGCCCCGGAGTTTCATCGGGATGCCACGGGTGCGCAAATTGTTGTGGCAGTTCTGCAATCGTGCCTGAAGCAGATATTGCCCAATGCCAGCGAGTTGGCCGCTGGCAGCAGCGAGCCCGAACACGTTCACCAGTTGCGCGTTGGCATACGTCGGCTGCGCACCGCGTTGCGCGAACTTGGGCGGCTGACCGATGGCATCGACCCGGCTTGGGAAGCGACTCTGGTGGGGGTGTTCAGGGAATTGGGCCGCCATCGCGATCACGGTCATCTTGAACGCGACTTGCAGCCGCAACTGGTGGCGGCGGGCGGCCCAAGCGTGAGCTTCGGCCAGGCTGATGCGGACATCCCTGATCCAGGCGCGGTGGTGCGCGCACCGGCTTTTCAGGATGTTCTGCTGGGCCTCATTGGCTTGGCGCACCGCGCTGGGCAGAACGAGCCAGAAAAAAAGAGTTCGGCCCCCGAGCCGGCGAAAAAAATGCTACGCCAGCGCCTTAAAAAGCTGCGCACGCAGGCACTGAAAGACGGCAAAAATTTTCTTGTCCTCGATGAGGCGCATCAACACAGGGTGCGCAAGCGCCTCAAGCGACTCAGGTATCTGAGCGAGTTTTCGGCACCGTTTTTTTCTGCCCGCAAGTTGAACGCCTTCATTGCCGCATTGAAGCCGGCCCAGGACGCCCTTGGCCTGCACAACGATCAGCTTATGGCGCTCCAGGCCTACCGCAGGCTGGCCACCGAAGACGGGCGCGCCTGGTTTGGTGTCGGGTGGCTGACGGCGCGTCGCCTGCCCAATGCCCAACTCTGCCTGAAGGAAATCGAAGATTTTGAAAAGGCTCGGCCGTTTTGGGACTGAGTGCGCTTTGTTTTTTTTGGGGGTTGCAGTGGTGGTTTTGCCTTGCGCGACCGGCGCTTGCGCTTTGGCATGTACGGTGTCAATCAATCCGCCGTCGACAAACCGAAAAGTTGCACCGGCGTCAAAAGGTGTCAGCTTGATGGTGACTTTCGCAGCATCCAGCCGATACAGCCGTAGGGCGGCGCTGCACCAGGAGCAGTGCCCCTTCATAGACCAGGAGCATGGATACCTTTATGAAGGGGTTATGAAGGCCGCCAGCCAGGTTGTGGCACTGGTCATGGCTTGGTGCTCATGCAACACGGGCGGCTGTGATTGGCCGGTGCTTCTCAAGCAACTGAAATACCATCATTCCCACAAGCATGGCCACCACAAAAACCAAAGCCTTCGGTTCGCCCATGCCCAAAGCAACCAAGCCGGGGCCTGGACAGAAACCGGCAATTCCCCAGCCCACGCCGAAGAGCGTGCTGCCGATTACCAAACGGCGGTCACTGTGGCGTGCGGTCGGCAGTTTCATCTCGGCGCCAAGAAAGGACAGAGTTCGTTTTTTCGCGATCAAAAACGCAAGAAAGCCCACTGCAATGGCGCCAGCCATTACCAAGGCCAGCGACGGGTCCCACGCACCGCCGAGATCCAGGAAGGCAAGCACCTTGGCCGGATTGGCCATGCCAGAGACAATGAGGCCAAGGCCGAACACGAGACCTGAGAGCAAAGAAGTCAAGACAAGCATGAATGTTCTCCCTAAATGTTGAATAAGTGGCGTGTCAGAAACACGGTGACGAAGCCAGCGCCCATGAAAGTTGCAGTGGCCACCAATGAACGGGGCGAGAGCCTGGACAGGCCGCACACGCCATGGCCGCTGGTGCAGCCAGCGCCATACCGGGTGCCAACACCCACCAGCACACCCGCCGCTATCAGTGCGCCGTATTCAGCGTCAATCTGCACGGCGGGCACCGCCTGGTAAGCGGCGTACACCCATGGTGCGGCCACCAGCCCCACAATGAAAGCGGCGCGCCAGCCTGCGTCTCCCCGCACGGGCTTCAGCAAACCTCCCAGAACACCGCTGATGCCAGCAATGCGCCCGTTGAGCAGTACAAACATGGCCGTGGCCAGGCCGATCAGCATGCCGCCAGCAAGCGCGGACCATGGTGTGAATGCGTTCAAGTCGATGGACATCAAGTTTCTCCTTCAGGACAGTAAAGGCGATACAGCACCGCCAGAATTTCAAGCGTTCCGGGGTCGGCCACGCTGTAATAGATGTTCTTGCCCTGGCGGCGGGTGTTGACCACCCCTTCATTGCGCAATACGCCAAGCTGTTGAGACAGGGTCGGCTGATAAATGCCAAGTTCCTCTTCCAGCTCACTGACGCAATGCTCGCCCTGCGACAGCTGGCATAACAGCATCAGGCGGTCTTCATTGGCCAGCATCTTCAGGACACCGACCGCTTGCTCGGCAGCACCGCGCAGCAGTTCAGCATTTATGACGGGGTGAGATTTGTTCACTGGATTTGATGGCAAATGAAAATTGACATTATTATACCAATTAATATAATATACATCAACAGATCGTAAAAAAAAGGCGCCAGTCAACATGAACACTTCAATCACAACCCAGGCTTTTTTTGATGCCGAGACATGGACGGTCACCTATGTTGTCTCGGATACGGTGACCCGACACGCGGCCATCATCGATCCAGTGCTCGACTATGACTTCAAGTCAGGTCAGACCAGCACGGTTTCGGCAGACCAGGTGCTGGCCTATTTGAAGGAGCAGGGTTTGCAGGTTGACTGGATTCTGGAGACCCATGCCCATGCCGACCACCTGTCGGGGGCGCACTGTCTCAAGGAGCGTGTGGGCGGGCGCATTGCCATCGGCGAGAATATTCGCGCGGTGCAATCCACCTTCAAGGCGGTGTTCAACCTGGGACCCTCATTCCTGCCCGACGGCAGGCAGTTTGACCATCTCTTCAAGGACGGCGAGACCTTCCTGATTGGCAATGTCGAAGCCACAGCGATTTTGGTTCCTGGCCATACACCCGCAGACATGGCGTACCGGATTGAGGACTCGGTTTTCGTGGGTGACACGCTGTTCATGCCGGACGTGGGCACCGCACGGGCAGACTTCCCGGGTGGCGATGCCCATGCGCTGTATCGGTCCATCCACAAAATTCTGGCTTTACCGCTTGAGACCAAAATGTTTGTCTGCCATGACTATCCGCCAGCGACGCGCGCACCGCACTGGCAGACCACCGTGGGTGAACAACGAACCAGCAATATTCACGTTCGTGATGGCATCTCCGAGGACGAATTCGTCGCCATGCGTACCGCCCGCGACGCTACACTGGGAATGCCCACGCTCATCCTTCCCGCGATTCAGGTCAACGTCCGGGCAGGGGACATGCCACCACCAGAAAATAATGGCATCAGGTATCTCAAAATTCCTGTCACGGCCTTCCCGGGAGAAGGCCACTAAAAAGTCATGTCCGTGATCGTTGCAACGGGTCCGGACGCCTGAAAGTCCTTTCGCATTAAGCCAGCAGACTGGCCCGAAGCACATCGTGCGCGATGGCCGGCAGCGCAATCCTGCCGTCATCGGGAATGCCGACCTCAGCCGCATTCAACAGCATGGCAACCATCACATAGGTTCCAGAAAGCACGGTCAAATCGACCAGCTGCTGCTCCCCAAGGGCCGCTTTTACCTGGGCGAAGACGGTGTCAGTCACGCGGTGTTCCAGCGACAGATGGACGCAGTAGTCAAACACTGCGGCTTCGTCAGCCAGCATGCCCTGCGGACGTTTTCCTTCGCGCAGCTGGTCGGCCAGTTCCGCGCGCAGGCCGCATTTCAAGGCGATTGGGTAGTGCGCCCACCATTCAAACTGCGCAGTGGCCAGGCGCGCCTGAATCAGGATCGCAAACTCGTTCAGGTGGCGTGGAACGGAGGTGTGAAAACGCAGGTAGTCAAGCAGGTGAAATGTGCGCTTGGCCATTTCCGGACTGCGCAGCAAAACGTTGTAAGGTCCGCCGATGCCCGCGCTGGAGATTTTAAGGATGTCATCGGCGAGTGCGGCGGTGTCGGGGTTCAGTTCCGCATAGTCGAGCTGGTGAAAACGAGGTGTCATATAGGTCTCTGTTTATATTCGGATT
>JANMVO010000299.1:0-5440 GCA_031392805.1 Rhodoferax sp.
GCGCGTGCTGGGCAACCAGCGGCTGACGGCGGGCGGCGAAGTCAAACGCGCCAAGCCAAAGCAGATCAGCATCAAGAAGAGAAGTCAAACGTAGCTGACTGCAATGATCTCGTAATGCTTGATGCCGCCCGGCGCCTGCACCTCAGCGGTGTCGCCCTGCACTTTGCCAATCAGCGCGCGCGCAATCGGTGAGCCGATATTGATGAGGCCAAGCTTCAAGTCAGCCTCGTCTACACCCACGATCTGGTACTTGACCTGGGTGCCCATGGCTTCATCTTCGAGTTCAACGGTGGCACCAAAGACGACTTTGCCATCGGCATGCAGATCGGCCGGATCGATGATCTGGCACGCGGACAGCTTGCCTTCGATTTCCTGAATGCGCCCTTCAATAAAGCCTTGCCGGTCTTTGGCAGCTTCGTATTCGGCGTTCTCGCTCAAATCGCCCTGCGCACGCGCCTCGGCAATGGCACCGATCACCCAGGGCCGCTCCACGGTTTTGAGCTTGTGCAACTCGGCTTTTAGCTTTTCAGCACCGCGCTTGGTAATGGGAATGGTGGCCATAGTGGGGTCGGGAAAGTGAGGTCAGGAAGCAGGAATAAAAAAGTAGCGGGGACAGAGCAGCGCGGTTGCGCTGGTCTGTCCCCGACGAGGGGTAGATTATGCCAAGAGTTTGACGGCAAGCTCTGGGGACTTAAGCCAGAAGACAAGCCGCCTGGGTCTGGGGCGTCAATGGGCGCAGCAGCGGCAGCTCCAGCGCGCAGCGCGCCTGCGCAACCGGGCAGCGGGTGCGAAAACTGCAACCCGAGGGCGGGTTGATGGGCGACGGCATATCGCCCTGAAGCAGCTGCACGGTCTTGTTGCGCTCGCGCCGGGGGTCGGGCAGGGGAATAGCCGACAGCAGCGCCTGGGTGTACGGGTGGCGCGGATCGGCATAGAGCGCGTCTTTGTCCGCCAGCTCCACCACGCGCCCCAGGTACATCACCATGATGCGCTGGCTAATGTGCTTCACCACCGCCAGATCGTGCGCAATGAACACCAGCGCCAGGCCCATCTGCGCTTGCAGTTCTTTGAGCAAATTGATGATCTGGGCCTGGATGGACACGTCCAGCGCCGACACCGGCTCGTCACAGATCACCAGTTTGGGCTCTAGCACCAGCGCGCGGGCAATGCCGATGCGCTGGCATTGACCGCCTGAAAATTCGTGCGGGTAGCGGTTGATTTGTTGCTCGGTCAGGCCGACCCGGGCCATGATGGCGCGCACCTTTTGCATCACCTCTTCAACTGGCATGCTGCGGTGATGGGTGCGCAGAGGCTCGGCGATGATTCTTCCGATGGTCATGCGCGGGTCAAGCGACGCCAGCGGGTCCTGAAAGATCATCTGCACGCTTTTGCGCACCGTGTGCCAGGCGTTTTTATCTGCGCCTTGCATCGGCTGCCCTTGCCACGCGATCCTGCCTGCGGTGGCCGGTATCAAATTCAGCATGGCGCGGGCCAACGTGGATTTGCCGCAACCCGACTCGCCCACCACACCCAGAGTTTCGCCCGGCAGGACGTCAAACGTCACACCATCCACCGCTTTGAGCACCCGGTGTGGCGCCCAGGGCAACAGGGACTCCGCTGGCAGCGAGAAGTGCACCTTTAAATCGCGCACTGAGAACAAGGGAACAGCGCTCATGGGCGGGGCCCCTGAAGAATGCGCGCCACGTCGGCAGGGGGCCGGTGGCAGGCACGCAGAATTTCAGCGGTTCCTTCGGTGGTTTTGTAAGGCAGCAAGGCAGGCATGATGCTGTGGCAAATCGCATCCGCCAGCGTGCAGCGCTCGCTGAACGGGCAACCCGCTGGCAGACGCGCCATGTTGGGCGGCGCGCCTGGAATCGCCACCAGCGCCTGGTCATCCTGCGCCAGCCGGGGCACGGCGTCCAGCAGGCCCACGGTGTAGGGATGCGTCGGCTGGTAAAAAATCGACTCGGCACTGCCCTGCTCCATGATGCGCCCGCCATACAGCACCATCACGTGGTCACACAGGCCGGCCACCACACCCAGATCGTGCGTGATCATGACAATGGCGGTGCCAAAATCGCGCTGCAGGTCACGCAGCAGCACAATGATTTGCGCCTGGATGGTGACGTCCAGCGCGGTGGTGGGCTCGTCTTCAATCAGCACATCGGGCTCGCACAGCAGCGCCATGGCAATCATCACACGCTGGCGCATGCCGCCCGAGAACTCATGCGGGTACATGCCCAGCCGCCGGGCTGCCTCGGGCATCTTCACAGCGTCCAGCGCCGTGAGCGCGCCGGCACGCGCCTGCTGGCGGGTGAGCCCCTTGTGAAACTCCAGCACCTCGGTCATCTGGCGCTCCACCGTCAGGTACGGGTTGAGCGAGGTCATGGGGTCCTGAAAAATCATCGCCACCCGGTTGCCCCGGATTTTATTCAGCTCTTTGGGCGGCAGGCTCAGCAAATCTTGCCCCTGAAACAGGGCCTGGCCGCTGGCGCTCCCATTTTTCGCCAGCAGGCCCATCATGGCCAGCACGCTCTGGCTTTTGCCCGAGCCGCTCTCGCCCACAATGCCCAGCGTCTGGCCGCGTTCCAGCGCAAAGCTGATGCCGTTGACGGCGGTGACCACGCCATCAGGCGTCTGAAAATCAACACGCAGATTTTTAACGTCAATCAGGGGCATTTTTTCAGCGCTCTTTCAGCGCTCTTTCAGCGTTCATTTAGCGCTCTTTGGGGTCGAGCGCGTCGCGCATGCCATCCCCAATGAAATTGAAGCAATACAGCGTGATGGACAGCAAAGCGCCGGGAAACAGCAACATCCAGGGCGACACTTCCATGGCTTTGGCACCATCTTGTATCAGCACGCCCCAGCTAGTCATGGGCTCCTGAATGCCCAGGCTGACAGAGGCCAGCGTGGCCAGCAAACCCACCATCAACGAGATCCGCCCCCCACCAGGCAGCGCACCAGCAGGTCGCGCCCGGCGTCGTCTGTGCCCCAAAAATGGGAATTTTTTAATGTGGGCGGAATGCTCATGGAATCCCAATCCGCGCTGTCAAAGGCGTTGGGCAACACACATGGCCCCACCACACAGGCAAACGCAATCACCCACAGCAGCACCAGGCTGCCGACTGAGGCCCGGTTGCGCAGAAAACGGCGCCGCGCATCCAACCACAGGCTGCGCCCGCCGGGCATCTCCCTGTTCGCTGCGGCGCCCGCATGGGCCAGAACCGCAACCAGGCTGTCATTCTTCTTGGAGTTCAGCATCAACAGTTCGACAAGGCCGGGCTAATACCGAATCTTCGGGTCCAGCCAGGCATAGGCCAAGTCCACCAGCAGGTTCAACAAAACCGCCAGCACGGTGATCAGCACCACCAGGCCCAGCACCAGCGTGTAGTCGCGGTTGCCCGCGCCGTTGACAATCAGCTTGCCCAAGCCAGGCAGCGAAAAAACGGTCTCGGTCACCAAAGCTGCCGTGATGGACGAAATGGCCAGCGGCCCGATGACTGACACCACGGGCAGCAGCGCCGGCTTCAACGCATGGCGCAGCACCACCATACGCGTGGGCAGGCCCTTGGCCCGCGCGGTACGGATAAAGTTGCTGTGCATCACCTCAATCAAGCTGCCGCGCATCACCCGCCCAATCGTGGCCACGTTGATGAACGTCAGCAGCGCCACCGGCAACACCATGAAGCGCAGCTGAAAACTGTCCCAACCGCCCGCTGGCAGCCACTTAAGCCAGATCGCAAACACCATGATCAGCACCGGCCCAATGACGAAGCTGGGGAAGGCACTGCCAATATTGCCGATCAGCATCACACCGTGGTCCACCACGCTGTTTTGCCGCAGCGCCGCCACAATGCCCAGGCCGACGCCAATCACCAGTGAAATAAGCATCGAGCCACCGCCGATCGCCAAAGACACCGGCATGGCATTGGCCACCAGATCATTCACCGACCAGTCGGCATAGCGAAACGAGGCACCCAGGTCGCCCTGCAACAGGCTTTTGAGGTACAGCAAATATTGCTGCCACAGCGGCAAATCCAGGTGGTACTTGGCCTGCAAGTTGGCCAGCACGGCCGCCGACACTTTGCGCTCGCCATCAAACGGCCCGCCTGGCGTGGCGTGCAGCATGAGGTAGCAGACGGTGATGACCACCAGCAGCGTCGGCAGCGTCGCCAGGGCGCGGCGCAGGGTGTACGACCACATGGCTAAAACCTTTGACCGTGAAATGCGGGGCGAACCGTTGCCGCGAGCTGAATGTTGGCCGTGATTGTTGCCCCCGGCATGCCCGCACCGTAAACACAGGCTTTTTTCCTAGGCCCGGTGCGGGTTTGGCAGCGTTTGCGCTGGAGGGTTTGCATGGGTGGGGAAGAAATTTTCCAGAGGCACATTCTGCCCTACGCGCGCAGGCACTTATGAGCCCACCGACGCGGGTACGCGTCAGGATACCCCTATTGGGGTTATTTGACTGTTTTCAGAGGTATTTTAGTATCAAATAGTCCTCTAGCCCTCGTGTAATATGCACAAGTAGCTATTAACTACATAGCACTTACTTTGACACTCTTAGCCGCTGGCTATTCAGCGCGGCGCATACCCGGCGTGCGCCAGCTCTTGGGGATGGCTGCGCCCGCGCTGAGCATGGCATGGTGTCGTGCCTAAACCGTACAGCATTCCTACAATACCGTACTACACCGCTCAGCATTCCTACAATGTTCGTGCCGACGCAAAGTTGAGTCGCCTTCAGCAGTTATGCCGACGACCCAGTGAGCCCGGCAACCGACCATCAAACCCGCATGCCCATGACGTCTTGGCCTTAGTCAGGTGGCTCAGTCACAAATTGGCAGAGTGGCTCAACTCCGCATCCGCGACAACATGCAATGAGTAAAGCAGCTTCAAGCACCCCAGCCCATCCACTTGTGCCGCGCATTGAGGGGCGTATCCAAGTGATACGCGGCCTGCGGGTGATCATAGATGCCGACCTGGCCACGCTGTACGGGGTGCCTACCAAAGTGCTTAACCAAGCCGTCAAGCGCAATGCGGGCCGCTTCCCCCATGACTTTATGTTCCAGCTCGAAGCGCCAGAGAAGGCCGAGGTGGTCACAAACTGTGACCACCTCCAGAAACTGAAGTTTTCTAAATCGATGCCGTTTGCGTTCACCGAATATGGCGCGGTGGCGTTAGCCAATGTGCTGGCTTCCGCTCAGGCGGTGGAGATGGGGATTTATGTGGTGCGCGCGTTTGTGCAACTGCGCCAGTCAAGTAGCGTGCATGCCGATTTGGCGAAGCGCTTGGCCGAGCTGGAATTCACCACCGAGCGGCTGGAGCTGTCGCACGATACCTTTAGCCGCAATACGCGCAATCAGTTGCGCCAGGTGTTTGAGGCGCTGCGCGAACTGATGACGCCACCGGAGCCACCGAAACGGCCGATTGGGTTTGTGACGCA
>JANMVO010000415.1:0-8134 GCA_031392805.1 Rhodoferax sp.
TTCGCTGCCGGTGACGATCATGCAGCCAATGCTTGGGTCTGCATCAAAGGCCTTGAGCGCCGCACCCAACTCGACCATCAACTGGTCGTTCAGGGCATTGAGCTGCTTGGGGCGGTTCAGCGTGACGATGCCGACTTTGCCGGCCTCGGTGCGAACCTCGATCATCTCATAGGGTTTTTGTTCAACATTCATCATGCTCTCCGATTTTTGGATGGAGCGCAGACTATAACGAAAGGCGCTGGAAGTGTTCCTCCAGACGGTTTCCTGACTAAGGCGCTGAAAAACATCAGCCAAGCACACGGTCCGGTGATGGTAAATTCTCATGCAGCACATCCACACACCGATACAACGAAAGAATCCCAATGACCGACCCCACCGTTTTGTACTCCGACCTGGGCAGCGTGGCCCTGGTCACGCTTAACCGGCCCCAGGCCCTGAACAGCTTCACACCCGAAATGCACCACACCTTGTGGCGGGTACTGGACCAGGCCGAGGCCAACCCTGCCATCCGCGCTCTGGTGATCACCGGCTCAGGTCGGGGCTTTTGCGCCGGGGCCGATTTGGCGTCGTTTGATTTCACCCCCGGTCCGAACCGGGTGGAACGTGCCGACCCTGGCCCCACCATTGAAAATAACTTTAACGTCACTGCGCGGCGTCTGCACCACCTGCGCATGCCCACGGTGTGCGCCGTGAACGGCGTGGCAGCGGGCGCGGGTGCGTCTTACGCCATGGCCTGCGACGTGGTGTTTGCAGCCCCAGAGGCGAGTTTCATCCAGGCCTTCAGCAAGATCGGCTTGATTCCCGACGCCGGCGGCAGTTGGCTCCTGACCGAGCGTTTGGGGCTGGCTCGCGCCACGGCCCTGGCCTTCACCGGAGACAAACTCAGCGCCCAGCAGGCCAAAGACTGGGGCATGATTTGGGAGGTGTCGCCAGAGCCGTTGGCCGTCGCTTGCGCGTTCGCCCAACGCATGGCCGACATGCCCACCAAGGCGCTTGTCGCCACGCGCCATTTGCTGCGGGCCAGCGGCGCCAACAGCTACAGCCAGCAGCTTGACCTGGAGCGCGACACCCAATCGGCCATGGGCAGAACCCATGACTACTTTGAAGGCGTGAACGCGTTTCTGGTGAAACGCCCGGCCCAGTTCAAAGGCGAATGACCATGTCAACGATGGACGCGTCCGCCGCTGCGGCAACCGCCCAACGCGTGGCTGCTGCCATGTTTGCCGCAGACCGCGCCTCGCGCGAGTTGATGCAGATGGTGCTGGTGTCCTGCGCGCCCGGCCGCGCCACGATGCGCATGACGGTGCGCGAAGCGCAGCTCAATGGGCACCAGATTTGCCACGGCGGCTTCATTTTTACGCTGGCCGATTCCACCTTTGCGTTTGCCTGCAACAGCCACAACAAAAGCACCGTTGCGGCCAGCGCCAGCATTGAATTTCTCAAAGCGGGACAGTTGGGCGATGTGCTGACCTGTGACGCAGTGGAGCAAACCCTGCAAGGCCGCCACGGCATTTACGACATGCGCGTGACCAACCAGCGCGGCGACGTGATTGCCATGTTTCGCGGCAAGAGTGCGCAGATTGCCGGCACGGTGATCCCGGCATGATTCAAGCGCGCTGCTTGATTTGCGTGACCGCCTGGCGTGCCATTGAAATGCCCACAATCCGTCCGTAACTTGCATGATGACATCGTCCAGCTTCCCGCTAGAGCCGATCGAAAAAGCCAGTGTCGACGAGTTGCGTTCGCTGCAACTCAAGCGGCTTAAAGCCACGCTGCAACATGCCTACGACAATTCCCCGGTCTATCGCGCCAAGTTTGCGCTGGCGGGCGTGCACCCGAATGATTGCAGGTCGCTGTCGGACCTGTCGAAGTTCCCTTTTACCTCCAAAAAGGATTTGCGCGACAGTTACCCATTTGGCATGTTCGCCGTGCCTCGCGAACAGTGCGCCCGCATTCACGCGTCCAGCGGCACCACCGGCAAACCGACGGTGGTGGGCTACACCAAAAATGACCTTGACATGTGGTCCAGCATGGTGGCCCGCAGCATTCGGGCTGGTGGCGCACGTCCGGGTGACCTGGTTCATATTTCGTATGGCTACGGCTTGTTCACAGGCGGGCTGGGTGCGCACTATGGGGCCGAGAAGCTGGGCCTGACAGTGGTGCCCTTCGGCGGCGGGCAGACCGAGCGGCAGGTGCAACTGATGGTGGACTTCAAACCAGACATCATCATGGTGACGCCGAGCTACATGCTGGCGATTGCCGAAGAGTTTGAGCGCCAGGGCTTGAACCCGGCGGATGCCTCTCTGCGCGTGGGTATTTTTGGTGCCGAGCCCTGGACCAATGTCATGCGTGTGGCGATTGAGCAGCGCATGGCCATTGACGCTGTGGACATTTATGGCCTGAGCGAAGTGATTGGTCCCGGCGTGGCCTGCGAATGCATCGAGACCAAGGACGGCCCGACTATATGGGAGGATCATTTTTACCCCGAAATCATCCACCCGGACACGGGTGAGCTGGTGCCCGATGGCGAACTGGGCGAGCTGGTGTTTACCAGCCTGACCAAAGAAGCGCTGCCCATCATCCGCTACCGCACGCGCGACCTGACGCGCCTGCTGCCGGGCAGCGCGCGCACCATGCGGCGCATGGAAAAAATCACCGGCCGCAGTGACGACATGATGATTGTGCGGGGCGTCAATGTCTTTCCAACGCAGATTGAAGAGCTGATTTTGAAGCGCGCCGAACTGGCCCCGCATTACCAGTGCGTGTTGCGACGGGAGGGTGCCATGGACGGCCTTCTGGTGCTGGTGGAAACCCGGGCTGACATAGCACCCGACAGCCGGGCGGCCCAGGCGGCGGCCCAACTGCTGCAGCACGAGATCAAGGTATATGTCGGCACCAGCGTGGAGATTGAGTTGCGGGCAGCCGGTTGCGTGGAGCGCAGCGTGGGCAAGGCCAAGCGGGTGGTGGACCGGCGGGAGATTTAACCCGCAGCGGTTCCAATTGCCGGGGTAGCGCCATCAGGCGGATTTCACGCGCCTGGCAGGATTTGTCACTCGGGACATCAGCAGAAATTCAGCCACCCAGCCAACTCGTGACCGCGACTGGGTCGCGTACCGCAAGCCGCCACGTCGTTTCGCCTTTGGGCAGCGTCAGAGTTAGCGTCAAAAGCCGCTTGTCGCGCGCCACCAACGCCCTGACCTGCGTTGCAGTGCCCGCGTACAGTGCAAGTTCTTCCAGCTTGGCAAGGCGCCAGGCGCTGGTTGATTTGTCCGCGCCTACCTCCACACCCAGCCACTCATCCCCCGCTGCAAAACCGGCCTTCTCAGCCGCGCCGCCGCGCAGCACGGTTTTAACCTGCACCGCGTTGCCCTCCGTCACGCGCAGGCCCAGGGCCTGGGCGATCTGTGCGGGCTCGTTCAGCACCGCAATCCCCGACCTTTCAAGCAGGGCCTGAAGCGGCAATTCATCGGTGCTGTGTACCCAGGCGGCCAGCTCTTGCGCAAATGGGCGGCCGCTCAAATCCAGCAACACGGTAGCCAGGTCAGATTCGGCCATCGGCCCGGCTTTGCAACGCAGCCACAGGGCACGCATCACGGCGTCCAGCGTGGTCTTGCCCTCAAGGCGCAGTGTTAGGTCAAGGCACAGCGCCACCAGCGCCCCTTTGGTGTAGTAGCTCACCGTGGCGTTGGGCGTGTTTTCATCCTGGCGATAGTATTTCACCCAGGCATCAAAGCTGGCCTGTGCCACCGACTGCACGGCACGGCCCGGCGTTTGAAGCACCTGGTTGATGGTTTTGTTAAGCAACTTGAGATAGGCGGTATCGTCAATCACATGGGCCCGGCGCAGCATCAGGTCGTCGTAGTAGCTGGTGAATCCTTCAAAGAACCACAGCAGCGACGTATAGTTTTCCGCGCCGTAGTGGTACTGGGCAAATTCAGCCGGACGCAGGCGTTTGACGTTCCAGGTGTGGAAGTATTCATGGCTGATCAGGCCCAACAGGGTCGTGTAGCCTTCGGCCTGCTTGAACTGCTTGCCGGCCATTATTGGGACTTCGCCTGTACGCGCAGTGCCTCCCAGGCGCGGCAGGTCTTTGCGGTTACAAATAAGCGCTGTGGAGTTGCGATGCTCAAGACCACCGTAGCCGTCGTCTACTGCGTTCAGCATGAACAGGTAGTTTCGGTGCGGGGGGTTTCTACTAGAGTTTCGCGCCACGCGGCCTTCCACCTTCGTTGGGTGCCAGAAACGAATTTCGGCCTCACATATTTTTTGGGTATCAGCCAGCAACCTGGCCCCATCAAAGGTCGGTGCAGCCCCGGCCACTACAAAGCGGTGTGGCACGCCACAGGCCACAAAAGAGCCGCTCCAGAAAGTGCCCATCTCCACCGGGCAATCCGCCAGTTCGTCGTAGTCAGCGGCACGGTAAGTGCCAAAGCCATTCTTTGTGATTTTCAGCGGTGCCAGCGCAGTGGCAACGCTCCAGCGCTTGATGGGCAGTGCCGCAATGAATTCGAATTCAACAGGTGAATCGGTTTGCCCCTGCACGCGCAGGAACATGCTGGTGCCGTTGAAAAACCCGCGTGATGCGTCAAGCCAGGCAGCGCGCACCGAGTGGTCGAAAGCACAGATGTCATAGCTCAATACCAGTGCCTTGCCGGGGTCACTTTGAATCTGCCAAGTGCATTTGTCGAGCTGCGTCACCTGCACAACGCGCTGGCCTTGGTGGGCTTGCAAGCGCTGCAGGTTTTTGGAAAACTCACGTACCAGGTAGCTGCCGGGAATCCACACCGGCAAGCTTACGCGCTGGAGTGCCGCAGGTTCTGGAATTGTCAACGTCACGCGAAACAGATGCGCATGCAGATCGGCGGCCTCGACCCGGTAGTGAACCATCGAAGCGGGTTTCAAGGATGGCCTGGGCATGGTATTTTGTGAATTTGTGAATGAAATTAGCCTCTAGCCCATGTAAAATGGGCGTAGGTAGCTATGTATTTTGTAGCAATCGAGTTATGACCCCGGCTTGAAGCACGGCATCACACTGGGTCCGCAAGCTCAGTTTTTGGCCTCTGCCAGGAGTTTTTCAACCTGCGCCGCGCCAATGGCACCGGGCACGCGGGAGCCGTCAACAAATATCAGCGTGGGAGTGCCGGTGATCTTGTACTTGCGGCCCACCGCGACGTTGCGCGCAATGGCTGAGGCATCACAGCCGGGCGCGGCAGCGGCTGCGGGCTGCTCACGCACCATCCAGTCCTGCCAGGCTTTGGCTTTGTCTTTGGCACACCAGATATTTTTTGATTTGTCGGCCGAGTCGGCACTTAAGATCGGATACAGGTACATGCTGATGGTGACGTTGTCTACCTTTTGCAGATCGCGCTCGAACTGCTTGCAATAGCCGCAGTTGGGGTCTTCAAATACCGCCAATTTGCGTCGGCCGTCGCCGCGCACAATGGTGAATGCGTCTTTCACGGGAAGTGAATCAAAGGCGATTGCCGTGAGTTTGTCGACCCGCTCTTCGGTCAGGTTGCGGCGCTCTTTGGTGTCAATCAGGCTGCCCTGAAACAGGAAATTGCCATTGGCATCGGTGTAAAAAATTTCGGTGCCATTGACCCGAATCTCAAACAGTCCCGGCATGACGCTTTTCCTGATTTCATCGATTTGTTTTAGTTGTGGAATGCGCTCAACCAGGTTCTTGCGGATGGCGGCATCGTCGGCCAGGGCGGCCATGCAAGCCAATGCCAGCGCAGTGGCGATTAAAGTTTTGATAAGTTTCATCACATTGCGTCCAGTTATTCAATCAATCCGTTCAATCCATTCAAACCATGCACGTCAAGCGCCCATCGCCTGCCGTGCCACCCAGTGCTTCAAAGGGCCACTGCGCTCGAAACCGTTCATGCCCACATTGCGCAGGGTTTGCCAACTGCTGCTGCCATGCGCAAACAGCCGCTGCAGTCCATCCGTGGCCAAACTCAACGCAGCCGCGTCGGCCTTGCGCGCGCGCTCATAGCGGTGCAGCAATTTTTCATCGGCCACGCTGCGCCAGTAGTCGCGTTTGGCAATCAGGCTGGCCAACTCCGCCACATCGGCCAGCCCAAGATTCAGACCTTGACCGCTTAAGGGATGCACGGTGTGCGCCGCATCCCCCGCCAGTGCCCAGGCCATGCCGCCCGCGCGCCCCACCCAGCGATCCGTGCGTGCGAGGTGCAGAGGCCACATCGCGCGTTCACTGATCAGCGTGAGTGCACCAAAACAGTCATGACTGGCGACCTGCAAGGCTCGGCAAAAATCCTCTGCACCCATCTGCAACAAGGCCATAGCCCGAGCCTCTTCAACTGACCAGACAATCGCGATAGAGTTCCCCGATGGACCTTCTTTCGCAGCGTCCATGGACTCACCCATCAACCTGCCCGGCGAATTGCCCATGGGCAGGACACCCAAAATCCCTTCGCTGGAAAACCACTGGCGCGCCGTTTGCAGGTGCGGTTTCTCGCAGTGCAGGCGCGCGGCAATGGCGCGTTGCGAATACGGCGCAACGTCAAAATCAACGCCAAACTCGGCGCGCGAAAGGCTTGCTTTGCCTTCACACACGACGGTCAATAGGGCAGGCTGGGCCACATCAAGCAGCTCAATCTGCGGCTGAAATTGCATCGCCTGCGCGAGCTGTGCTTCGAGCACGGGCACATCCACAATCCAGGCCAGCGCCGGTACAGCATGGTCTGCCGCGTTGAAAATCACTTCTCCGCCATCGTCACCCTGCACCCGCATGGTGAGCACCGGCGTGGCGTGCCCCTCATCAGGCCAGCATCGGACAGACTCGAGCAACTGCCTGGACTTGAGGTTGAGCGCAAAGGCCCTCACGTCGTTTTTGACGTCAGCCGGGGTGGCGCCATCCACCTGTCCGGTCCCACCTTGATTGGGCTCCTGCGCCACAAAGCCGACCCGCAGGCGCTCCCTGGCCAATAGCAGCGCCAGGGTGCGACCGGTGATGCCGCCACCGCGAATACAAACGTCAAAAGGGCTCGCCATGTGAGCGATTGTAAAAGGCAGTGCAAAATCCTGCGATATACGCCTCGAAAACAGCCCGTGCAGAATCCCTTGCAATGGGGCGCGGCGTCAATGCGGGAACGCCGCAAGTTGTCGATACCCACACCAGAGGATTGCCGCCATGGCTTTTTCAACCCCGCCCGGTCGCGATGTCAGCGCCACCATCGCCCGCCTGTTTGTCTACCCCGTCAAATCATGTGCGGGGGTCGAATTGAATGAGGCAGTGCTGACCGAGACCGGGCTCGACCTGGACCGCGCCTGGATGGTGGTTGATGCCGATGGTGTCTTCGTCTCCCAGCGTGAGCAGGCACGCCTGGCACTGGTCAAGCCGCAACTCAAAATGCATGAACTGGTGCTGCGCGCGCCCGGCATGCTGGCCCTGTATGTGAAGATTGACGCGGTAGAAGGGCCTGCCACGGTCAAGATCTGGGACGACATGGTTCAGGCCTTTGACATGGGCGACATTGCCGCGCAGTGGTTCACCGACTTTCTCTCGTTGACCGAGGCGGGTCTGCCCGGTGCCAACGCGAAAAAACACCGTCTGGTGCGCTTTGACCCGGACCACAGGCGAATCTCCAACATGAAATGGACGCAAGGTGTACAAGCGCTCAACCAGTTCTCGGACGGCTTCCCCATTCTGCTCAGCAGCACGGGTTCCATCGATTCTTTGAATGCCAAGTTAGCGGCTGCGGGTCACGCACCGGTAGGCATCGAGCGCTTTCGCCCCAACGTCGTGCTGTCGGGGCTGCAGGCCCACGACGAAGACCGCCTGCAAGCGTTTCACATTGCGCTTGAGACCGGAGAGGCTGTGCTCAAGCCCGTTAAACCTTGCGCCCGTTGTCCTATTCCCAATATCGACCCGGCCACTGCTGCGAGCAGCCCCGAGGTGGGGGACATGCTGCAAAGCTACCGGCAGGACGCGCGGCTGGATGGCCGGGTCACTTTTGGAATGAACGCGATCATTTTGGAGGGTTTGGATTCGGTATTGCGCGTGGGGCAGAAAGTATCGGCGGATTTTGACTTTTTGGGATAGCCACCTCACCCCAACCCTTGCATGCTTCTTGTATGTTCTCCAAGGCAAAGAGGGGGCAAAACAAAC
>JANMVO010000304.1:0-10301 GCA_031392805.1 Rhodoferax sp.
CAGTCTGTCAGACCGCGCCTTTGTCGGCACCGAGTCGCGCCTGCTGACGCTGTTTGAGCTGCTCAAGCAGATGAGCGAGGGCAGCGACACCAACCCTGAGACCCGCCTGAAAGAGCTGCACCGCCGCCGTGACAGCATCGACGCTGAAATCGCCCTGGTGCTGGGCGGCAACATGCCCTTGCTGGACGACACGGCTTTGAGAGACCGCTTCCAGCAGTTCACCGGCCTGGCGCGTGAGCTTCTGGCCGACTTTCGTGAGGTGGAACACAACTTTCGAATGCTGGACCGGCGCGTGCGGGAACGCATTGCGCTTTGGGACGGTGGTGACGGTAGGGGAAGGGGCGCATTGCTTGAAGAAATCATGGGCGAGCGCGATGCGATTTCGGATTCTGACCAGGGCAAGAGTTTTCGCGCCTTCTGGGATTTTTTGATGTCCCAATCACGGCAGGAAGAATTGACGCAGCTATTGGACCGTGTGCTGCAGTTGCCCCCAGTGGCGGCGCTGCAGCCTGACCTGCGGCTCAAGCGCGTGCATTACGACTGGCTGGAGGCGGGCGAGCACGCGCAGCGCACCGTGGCCCAGCTATCGCAGCAGTTGCGCCGGTTTTTGGATGATCAGGCATGGCTGGAGAACCGCCGCATCATGGACTTGCTGCGCGGCATTGAGGCCAAAGCCCTGGCGCTGCGCGACGCCCCCCACACTGTCACTCTCACGGACGCTGTGCAGACCGTGAACGCGCTCCACCCCAGCGTGGAATTGCCGCTGGAGCGCCCACTGTACAGCCCCGCCGTCAAAACCGTGCTGAACAATGTGGCGCTGGAAGCGGGCGTCGCCGACCTGGACGCTGCCGTGCTGTTTTCCCAGGTGCGTGTGGACAAGGCCGCGCTGGCCAGCCACATCCGCCAGTCGCTGCAAACCCGTGCCCAGATCAGCTTGGGTGAGCTGCTGCAGACCCGCCCGCTGCAACAGGGTTTGGGCGAGCTGGTCGCCTATTTGCAACTCGCCAGTGTGGCCGCGCTCTCGGTGGTCGATGAAGAAACCCTGGAGTCCGTGCGCTGGACGGCGGCGGACGGCGTGACCCGCAGCGCCAGCATGCCCCGCGTTATTTTTGTGAGGAATTGAAGAGATGCCATTGACGAAGCAAGATGACGCTGTGCCGCCCGCCACAGAGCCCACGCACGCGTCTGCCTTAACGGCCTCCGCCCCCCAGTACGACCTGACCGCCCTGGTGGTGCCCCTGCTGAAAAGCGTGCTGTACCGCGACGAAGACACCGCCCTGTGGGCCGCCTTGCTCAAACTGCAACCCAGGGTGCGCGACTATGTGGCCGTGCTGGCGCTTGACCTGGTGTTGGACGAGGCTGAGGGCTATGCGTTTTTGCGTTCGCGCAGCAATGAGGACGAAGATGCGCCCAAGCTTGCGCGTCTGGTGCGCCGCCAGCCCCTGAGCTTCCAGGTCAGCCTGCTGTTGGCGCTGCTGCGCAAAAAGCTGGCCGAGTTCGATGCCAGCGGTGGCGACACGCGGCTGATTCTGTCGCGCGAAGCGGTGGTCGAGCTGATCCGCGTCTTCCTGCCTGCGGGCTCCAACGAGTCGCGCCTCATCGACTTGGTGGAAACCCATTTGAACAAGGTCATTGAACTCGGCTTTGTGCGCCGCCTGAAGCCCCAAACAAGCGGTGCCGCAGGCGGGGGAGCCCGGGCAGGCCAGGAGAGCATGTTCGAAGTGCGACGCATCCTCAAGGCCTTTGTCGATGCGCAATGGCTGGCTGATTTTGACCAGCGGCTGGCCGCGTATAAAACGCAACTGGCCGCACCTGAGACGGAAGTGGATGATGACAACGGCTGATCTTTTTGCCAGCGACTTGCTCGCTCCCCCGCAAGACGGGGCAGGCGCCAGAGGGGTTTCACTCCTTCTCCCGACCCCGACCCCGCCCCCGGGAATCGCGCAGGCGCGGGGAACGCAGGCGGGAGAGGGTGAGGTTGAAGGCAAGGGTAAGGCCCTGGGTAAGGGCGGAAGTAATGTCGTGGGTGAGGGCGGAGTTGAGGGCAGCCACCCATTGGCTGGCTTTCGCCTCACCCGTCTGGAGGTGCTCAACTGGGGCACCTTCGACAAACGGGTCTGGTCGTTAGAGCTCGGTGGCCGCAACGGCCTGTTAACGGGTGATATCGGTTCCGGCAAATCCACGCTGGTCGATGCCGTCACCACGTTGCTGGTGCCGCCGCAACGCATCGCCTACAACAAGGCGGCCGGGGCCGACGCGCGCGAGCGCTCGTTGCGCTCTTACGTGTTGGGCCACTACAAGTCTGAGCGCAATGAGGCCAGCGGCAACGCCAAACCCGTCGCATTGCGCGATGCCAGCAGCTATTCGGTGATCCTGGGCGTGTTCCACAACGCCGGGTTTGACCAAACCGTCACGCTGGCGCAGGTGTTCTGGCTCAAAGATACATTTGGCCAGCCTGAGCGCTTTTACGCCGTGGCCGAAAGGCCGCTGTCGATCACGGCGGACTTTGCCAACTTCGGCACGGCCGTCACCGCCTTGCGCACGCGCCTGCGCAAAGGCGGTGCGACGCTGTTTGACAGTTTTCCGCCCTACGGCGCGCACTTTCGGCGCCGTTTTGGCATTGAGGGTGAGCAGGCGCTGGAGCTGTTCCACCAAACGGTGTCGATGAAATCGGTGGGCAACCTGACCGACTTTGTGCGCCACCACATGCTGGAGCCTTTTGAGGTAGACACCCGCATCAAAGACCTGATCGCCCACTTTGACGACTTGAGCCGCGCCCACGCCGCTGTGCTCAAAGCCAAACAGCAGGTTGCGTTGCTTACCCCTCTGGTGGCAGATTGCGACAGACATGCCGAACTGCTGGCCAGCAGTGACGTGCTGCGCGCCTGCCGCGAAGCCCTCAAACCGCACTTTGCCGCGCTCAAGCTGGCCTTGATTGATGAGCGCCTGCAAACCCTGGCGGAAACCTTTGCCAGCGAAAGCGCCAAAGTTGCCAGGCTCAGTGCCCTCAAGTCTGAGCAGCAAAGTCAGGAGCGCGCCCTGCGCCTGTCCATCGCCCAGAGCGGTGGCGACCGCATTGCCCAGATTGGCGACGAGATCGACCGCAAGCAGATCGAGACCGGGCGGCGCAAAGTCAACGCGGCACGCTATGACGAACTGCGCAATCAGCTGGGGCTGATGCAGGTCAGCAGCGGTGAAGACCTGTTGATGCAACAGCAAACCTGCGTGCAAAAGCGCGAGGTGGAGAAAGACCTTGGCGCATCGCTGCAAAACGAGTGGCTTGAAGCAAGCACCTCGTTCGCCCGCAGCAACGATGAGCACCAAGCCCTCAACACCGAAATCACCAGCCTGAAAGGCCGCCGCAGCAATATCGACACCCAGCAAATCGCCATCCGCGCGGCCCTTTGCCAGGCCCTGGGCTACGCTGAGGCGTCCATGCCCTTTGCCGGTGAGCTGATCGAGGTGCGCGACAGCGAGCGCGATTGGGAGGGCGCAATCGAGCGGCTGATGCACAACTTTGGCCTCTCGCTGCTGGTGCCCGAGGCCCAGTACGCCAAGGTGGCCGAATGGGTCGACCAAACCCATCTCAAAGGCCGCCTGGTCTATTTCAGCGTGCGCTCCCCCAAGCCATCAGAACCCCCCTCGCTGCACGCCGATACCCTGCTGCGCAAGATCGCCATCAAGCCTGATTCGCCGTTTTACAACTGGCTGGAGCAGGCGCTGTGGCAGCGCTTCAACGTGGTCTGCTGCACCAGCCAGGAGCAGTTTCGCCGTGAGCCCAAAGCCATCACCCGCGCCGGCCAAACCAAAGGCGGCGAGCGGCATGAGAAAGACGACCGGCATGCGCTGGGTGACCGCAGCCGTTACGTGCTGGGCTGGAGCAATGCTGCCAAGTGTGCGGTGCTGCAGGCCAAAGCCCGCGTGCTGGAGGCGAATCTGGGGCGCATCGGCGCGCAAATCTCCGGGGTGCAGCAGGCAAAAAAGGCGGTGGAGGAGCGCTTGAGCACGCTGGACAAACTGGTTGAATTCCGCGACTACCGCGAACTCGACTGGCCGACCCTCGCGCTGGAAGTCGCCCGGCTGGAGGTCGAGCTCAAGCTGCTGAATGCGTCATCCGACGTGTTGAAAACCTTGACCCAGCGCCTCAGTGCCTTGGAAGCCCAACTGGCCACCACCGAAAAGCAGCTTGCCGAGCTTTGCTCACGCCTTGCCAAAACCGAGCAAAAAACCAGCGACACCCAAGCCCTGCGCCGCCAGACTGAAGCTTTGCTGGGCGATGCGGTGCCAGGCACCGAGGCGCAAGCAGCGCAGTCCGCCACCACGGCATTGTTGACCGCACGCTTGACTGAACATTTGTCGGCGCTGCATGCCGGGCAGGCTGAGCCGGTCGAGATTTTGGGCAGCCCGCACAGTCGGCAGCTGAGCATCGAATCCTGCGACGCCCGTGAGCGCGAGATGCGCGATGCGCTGCAAAAGTCCATCGACACTGAAGTCGCCCGCGCCAGCCGCCTGCTGGAAAAAATCATTGCCGCCATGCGCGCCTTCAGCATCAGCTACAAACTGGAGACGCAGGAGATGGATGTGTCCGTGGCATCCGCTGGCGAATACCGCACGCTGCTGCACCAGCTCGCCGCCGACGATTTGCCGCGCTTCGAGGACCGCTTCAAGGCCCTGCTCAATGAGAACACCATCCGCGAGGTGGCCAACTTCAACTCGCAGCTGTACCGCGAGCGCGAGACCATCAAAGAGCGCATCACCCGCATCAACCAGTCGTTGACGCAGATCGACTACAACCCGGAGCGTTTCATTGTGCTGGAAGCGCAAATTGCCACCGACGCTGAAGTGCGCGATTTCCAAACCGAGTTGCGTGCCTGCCTGGACGGCTCACTCTCGGGCGATGGCAAGGCGAAAACCGATGCCAAGGGGAAAACTGATGCCAAGGCCGAGGCTGAGGCTGGGGCTGACGCCAGGGCGGACAACAGCCAGTATTCCGAAGCCAAGTTTCTGCAAGTCAAAGCCATCATCGAGCGCCTGCGGGGCCGCGAAGGGCAAACCGAGCTGGACCGGCGCTGGACTGCCAAGGTCACCGATGTGCGCAACTGGTTTGTGTTTGCCGCCAGCGAGCGCTGGCGCGACGACGGACGCGAACACGAGCATTACTCCGACTCAGGTGGCAAATCTGGCGGGCAAAAAGAAAAGCTGGCCTACACCATCCTCGCCGCAAGCCTGGCCTACCAGTTTGGCCTGGCCTGGAGTGAAGCACGCTCGCGCAGCTTCCGTTTCGTGGTCATCGACGAAGCCTTCGGCCGCGGCTCCGACGAATCGGCCCAGTATGGCCTGGCGTTGTTCCAGAAGCTGAATTTGCAGTTGCTCATCGTCACCCCGCTGCAAAAAATCCACATCATCGAACCTTTTGTGTCAAGCGTGGGCTTTGTGCACAACGAAGAGGGGCGTGACTCCAGGCTGCGCAACCTCAGCATCGAGGAATACCGGACTGAAAAAGAGCGCCTGACCGTGCTTACCAGCCGGATGCAGATCCAGACGAAGACTGAGGTGACGACTGAGGTGGCAAGTGGCCTGGACTAGCCCCGCCGACTTGCGCGCCCAAGTGCAAAAGCTGTGGGGCAAAGGCGCGTTATTAGCGGAGCTGGTGTTCCCGCATCACTCCCTCTCCCTCTCCCTCGGGGAGAGGGCTGGGGTGAGGGATGAACCCGACTCGGAATCCACCCTCGCATCTCCCTTCCCCCTGCGCCTAAAACTAGTCAAACCCAGCTCCACCGACCTCGCCACCCGCTTCGCCGAAGTTCGCGCCTGGGCAGCCGACTTGCGCCTCAACGCCATGCACTACCGTGTCGAGGAACGCGACTTTCGCCACCACGAGGTAGGTGTCCAAACCGTGCCCGATGCGGTGTGGCTGGACACGCTGGAAGCCGCAACCGCCTTTCTCGGCAAAGCCAGAGATGCGCAACGATTTGCCGCGCTGGTCGCCACCACCCGCGACACCCAGCCCGCTCTGCTCCTGTGGCTGGCCAAGCGCCCCCTGACCGCGCTGGCCTTGGCCGCCGAGTGGCCCCGCCTGCTGGCCGTCGTCGCCTGGCTGCAAGCCCACCCTCGCCCAGGCATCTACCTGCGGCAGGTGGATATCGCAGGGGTAAACAGCAAGTTCATCGAAGCGAACCGAAGTGTGCTGGCCGAACTGCTGGACATTGCCTTGCCCACTGAGGCGATAGATTCCCGCGTCACAGGCACCACCCAGTTCGCCCGCCGCTACGGCTTCCAGGACAAACCCCTGCGCATCCGATTTCGGCTTCTGGGCGCGCCCAGCGCATACGGCTCCGACATCAGCCTTACCCAAATTGCATTCGAGCAACTCGCGCCCAAGGTCAGCCACGTCTTCATCACCGAAAACGAGATCAACTTTCTCGCATTCCCCCCGGTGCCCGGCGGCATGGTGATCTTCGGCGCTGGCTACGGCTTTGCGGCGCTGGCAGATGCCCGGTGGCTGCACCGCTGCGCCGTCCACTACTGGGGCGACATCGACACCCACGGTTTCGCCATCCTCGACCAATTGCGCGCCACGCTGCCGCATGCCCAGTCCCTGCTGATGGACCGCGCCACCCTGCTGGCCCACGCTGGCCATTGGGGCGAAGAGCCGCAACCCCTGCTGCGCAACCTGCCCCGATTGACGGCGGAGGAGGGCGCGCTGTTTGACGACCTGCGCGACAACCGTCTGCGACCGCGATTGCGGCTGGAGCAGGAACGGGTAGGGTTTGGTTGGGTGCAGCAAGCGCTGTCGGTATGGCGCAGCCCAGGTACCGAGCCATCATGACAATTCCTGTAAAGCCAGATTTGGCCAAATGCGTGATGGTGCTTGGCACCACCAGCGGCGCTGGCAAAAGCTGGCTGACGACGGCACTGTGCCGCCACTATGCCCGTCAGGGTCTAAACGTGAAACCGTTCAAGGCGCAGAACATGAGCAACAACGCACGAGTCGTTGCCTGTGAAAGCGGTCAGGGTGAAATCGGTAGCGCTCAATACTTTCAAGCGCTGGCCGCGCGTGCCGTGCCCGACGGGCGCATGAACCCGCTGCTGCTCAAGCCCGATAGCGACACCCACTGCCAGGTGGTGCTGATGGGGCAGGTGGATGTGGCTCTCTCCAAAATGCCGTGGCAGGGCCGCAGTGCCAGCGTGTGGCCGGTGATTGCGCAAGCTTTGGATGAGTTGCGTGCCGAGAACGATGTGGTGGTGATTGAAGGCGCGGGGTCGCCCGCCGAGATCAATCTGCACAGCAGCGACATCGTCAACATGCGTGTGGCGCTGCACTGCAACGCAGCCTGCCTGCTGGTGACCGACATCGACCGGGGTGGTGCGTTTGCACACCTCTACGGCACCTGGGCGCTGCTGCCGCAGCCTGAGCGTGCCCTGATCAAGGGCTACGTCTTGAACAAGTTTCGCGGTGATGCAAGTCTGCTGGCCCCCGCACCGCAGATGCTGCTGGACCTGACCGGTGTCCCCACGGTGGCAACGCTGCCCATGTGGTGGCAACACGGTCTTCCAGAAGAAGATGGCGTTTTTGACGACAGAGCATTGACAGCCGGTGCCGTGACGCGCACCATTGCCGTCATTGCCTACCCGCGCATCAGCAACCTTGATGAATTTCAGCCCCTGAAAAATATACCCGGGGTGCGTCTGATGTGGGTGCGCAGCCCGGCCGGATTGGCGGGGTTGAAGGCCACTGACTGGATCATCCTGCCGGGCTCCAAGCACACCAGCGGTGACCTCGCCTGGCTGCGCAAACAGGGCCTTGATGCCGCGATTGCGAGCCACGCAGGGCAGGGCGGTGCGGTGCTGGGTATTTGCGGCGGCTTGCAAATGCTGGGCGAGGCGCTGATCGACCCGCACGGGATTGATGGCAATGCACCGGGCCTGGGCATGCTGCCGCTGGTCACCGTGTTCGAGGCAAATAAAACGGTACGGCAAATGCAAGCCCGCTTTGACGCACAGATGGGCAGCGCGGCGCAGGGCGACAACACGCCCTGGGCGCAGTTATCCGGTGTCACCGTGCAGGGCTATGAAATCCACCATGGCCAAACCGCACAGCACCCCGCCATGGCCAAAGGCGGTGATGTCGCCCGCCCCGTGATGCCCGGCGGCCTGGCCTGGCAAAACAACAAGGGCAATGTGCTGGGCGTGTACCTGCACGGTCTGTTTGAAGATCCGGCTGTATTGCACGCCCTGTTTGGCGCAGCGGCACCCACCCTGGATTCGGTGTTTGACGGACTCGCGGATTACATCGAACAGCATTTCGAGCCGGGTGTGCTGGCCTCGCTGATTGTCTGAACGCACACGACGCACCACCACGCACCACCACGGGCGCAACACCAACTTCCATCACCAATTGCCTGCCCAATATCTCGTGCCGATATTTCATGCCAATGTTCCACATGGGGGAAACCAATGAATAGCGTGAACCCCCCGTCAACATTGGCCATTCAGCCTTGCTGACTCATTTAAACCGGACACTGCGGGTGCTCAGCGCCGATGAACTCACGGCTTGACGGCCAATGCGACCGAACCCAGGCCATTCACCCCTGTAACCCAGAATCCTGGAAATATCTTCGGCCGCATCAAGAACCGCCGCCTTCACTGCTGGAAAGCGTTCAGCGACGCGGCTTGTCGGCCCGCCAACGCTAACGGCCGCCGCAACGCGGCCGTCCGCGCCGAAGATAGGCGCGGCAACTGCCAGGACACCGGCTACGGTGCCGCTGTCGACGCTGCTGACGCCCTGCTTTCTCACCTCTTTCAAGCTCGCCAGCAGGGTGCGCCGGGATGACACAGTTTTTGGGGTGAGCCGCTCGAAGCTGAAGCCATCCAGCAACTGCTGAACTTCATTCTCAGGCAGGTAAGCGAGCATGGCGCGGCCACTGCCGGTGGCATACGCAGGCTTTTGTGAACCCATCTTCACGCTGTAGCGCAACCAGTTGTCGGTCTCAACGACCGCCACATATTTGCATAACAGACGATCCGGTGTAAGCACCGCCAGAAAACCGGTTTCGCCGGTGCGCTGCGACAGGTTTTGAAGAACAGCGCTGGCGCAATTTGGGAAATTGCGCGCGGGACTGTCCGCCATGGCTGCGCCCAGCGCCACTGCTTGCGGGCCGAGCCGGTAAGCGCCGCCATCGGCAGTGAGGTAATTGGCACTCTCAAGCACCTTGAGCATCGTGAACAAGGTGGTTTTGGGCAATGACAGGCTGTGGCAAAGCTGTGACAGCGTTTGGCCTTCTGGATATTCGCCAAGTTTGGCAAATACCTGCACGACGCGCAGTATCGAGCGCGGGCCAGTCAGTGGTGTGCTGGCGAGGGCGGAAACATGGAACATGGAGGGTAAAGCCGTATTCAGGTCAAGGCAAATTCACCGGCGCTGAAGTCGATTCTGGCACAGAACTGTTCTGAATACGGAACCAATACTAAATTTTGAATAATGCATTGACGGTACAAATTTCCCGCCTAAGGTGGGCTAGGAAAAGATTCGACAAGAATCGTACGCCGTGCGCAACGCGCAAAAAAAAGGAGACAACGTGAACACATCGCAAGGAAAAGGCGTGCCCGCCCTGGCGCAGGAAAAATCGACGCCTCGGCTCGGCAGTTCGTCCGGAAGGTTCGCGGCTGCTCTGCTCATGGCCGGTCTGGCATTCGGCGTCAACGCCTTCGAGCTGCCCGCCGACGGCGTGTATAAAGACCGGATTGACTGGGGCTTGATCATGGACATCACCGGTCCGTCCGCCGCAGCGCAGGTGCCCTGGGTCAACGGCTTCCAGGACTACATGCGCAAGGTCAACGAGGCCGGTGGCATCCATGCCCGCAAAATCAATGTGCTGGCCGAAGACGACCGCTACGATGCGTCGCTGCATCGCATCAGCTTTGAGAGACTCGTCAGCCAGACGCCTGCGTTGGGTATTTCCGGAATGGGCAACTCCAGCGCACAGGCCTCGCTGATGCCGTTAATCCGCCAGGGCAAAGTGCCGATTGTGGGAACCTACACGTCCACCAAGGCAGGCACCGAACCACCGACACCGATGTTCTACGCCGGTTTTTGCGACTACAAGGGAATGGCGCAGGTGGGTGTCGGCTATTTCACCGAGACACTGAAAGCCAAGTCACCCAAGGTCGCCGTCGTGCACCTGGATGTCGCCTCGGGCAAGGAGTATTTCGGGTTTATCGAGGACGCCATCACCAAGAACGGAGGCAGTGCCAAATCGCTGCCGATCAAGGTCGCGGCCATCGATGCGACACCCCAGGTG
>JANMVO010000312.1:0-4129 GCA_031392805.1 Rhodoferax sp.
GGGTTTGAGCAACATCCGCATCATCCAGCACGACGCGGTGGAGGTGATTGACAACATGCTGCCGCCATGGCGCGCGGCGGATACACAGCCCACCGGCCTGGACGGCGTGCACATCTTCTTCCCCGACCCCTGGCACAAAAAACGCCACAACAAACGCCGCCTGATTCAAGTCCCGTTTATCGCCAAGCTCGCCACCCGCCTCAAGCCTGGTGGCTACATCCACTGCGCCACTGACTGGCAGCCTTACGCTGAGCAGATTCTGGAGGTGCTGAGCGCCGAGCCACTGCTAATAAATACGGTGGACGGCGATCCGCAAGACGGGCGAGGCTACGCGCCCAAACCGCATTACCGGCCCCTGACCAAGTTTGAAAATCGCGGCATCAAACTGGGCCACGGGGTATGGGACATGGTGTTCACACGGCGCTGAGCTGGGGGCCTGCGCGCAGTTGACTGCTGGCCCTTCAGCGCATTGCCAAGCCCGCACTATGGCCTTGTTCCGCCCCAACGCGCCGCCCACCCGCCATGGCGTCAGCCCGAGCTGCGTGGTACTGCCGCAAGGCGCGTGGGCCACAGTGGCCGAGTTTCTCGTCCAGCGCTTCCCCGGCGTGCCCGCGCCTGTTTGGCTGCAACGGATGGCCGCAGGCGATGTGGTGGACGATCAGGGGCTTCAAGTCACGGCGCAATGCACTTACACCCCGCTGCGCAGGCTCTACTACTACCGCGCCGTACCCGACGAGCCGCGCATTCCGTTTGACGAAGTGGTGCTTTGGCAGGACGCGCACTTGCTGGTGGTGGACAAGCCGCATTTTCTGCCCGTGCTGCCCTCGGGCAAGTATCTGCAGGAAACAGTATTGACGCGACTGAAAAACAGGCTTGGGCTGGATGCGCTATCGCCTATTCACCGCATTGACCGCGACACCGCCGGGCTGGTGCTGTTCTCCATTCAGAGCGTCACGCGCAACGCCTATCAAGCCCTTTTTCGCGAGCGCCAGGTGAATAAAACCTATGAAGCGATTGCGCCGTGGAACCCCGATCTGCCGTGGCCCATCCGCCGCGAAACCCGCATCGTCCAATCAGCCCATTTCATGCAGCAGATGGAGGTCGATGGCCCGCCCAACACGCTAACCCACATTGCACCGCTGGAAGTTCACGGCAAGCTAGCAAAATATGAACTGAAACCCGTCACCGGCCACCGCCACCAGCTGCGCGTGCACATGGCCGCGCTGGGTCTGCCGATTGTGGGCGACGGCATCTACCCCACGCTCACGCCCGAAGGGCAAATTGACTATGCGCGGCCCTTGCAGTTGCTGGCAAAGTCGATTGAGTTTTTGGACCCTTTGAGTGGCGTTCTGCGCCGGTTTGAAAGCCAGCGCAGCTTGCGGGAAATGGCCACGATTGAGAGTGGCTGACATCGCCAGTCGCCGTTAACAGCGCGCAGGGTGAAACCGGGGCAGAGTTTCCATGCATTCAACAGAATACTAAACTTGCAACATCAACCTCCAGGAGCCCCCATGCATGATCTCGCTGCCATTAAAAAACTGCTGGCCCCGATGTTTCCCGGACTCATGGGTGTTTGCATCACTGAACTCGCACCAGAGCGCGTGGTTGCCACGATGCTGGTTCGCCCGGACCTGTGCACCGGTGGCGGCATCTTGCATGGCGGGGCCATCATGGCGTTTGCGGACACGCTGGGCGCGGTCGGCACGGTGGTGAATCTGCCAGCGGGCAAGCGCACCACCACCACCGATTCAAGCACCAAGTTCATCGCCGGGGCACGTGTCAACACCACCGTCACGGCCGAATGCGTCGCCCTGCATCGGGGCCGCTCGACGATGGTCTGGCAAACCTCAATCAAAAACGCCGATGGCAAGCTGTGCGCGGTGGTGACGCAGACCCAGCTGGTGCTTGACGCCGCAGCTTGACGTGGCTTACGCCGCCCGCGCTGCCTGACCCACGGCAATCGCGGCTCAAGGCCAGCGCAGCGTCAATCAGTTCAGGTTCAAGCGGTCGGTTGCCGGCACCGGCGGGAGGCCGCTTCTGGCACCCCGCTGGCGCAGCGCCTCGGTGGTCTCGCCCAGGCCGTCCGGTTGCCAGCCGGGCGGCATGAAAAGGTAGCCCAAAAATGCACGCAGGTTTGGCGCGCGGGCCAGGTCTTTGAACAGTTTGGCCCATTGGCTGAATTCGATCACCAAGGGGTTGTAGCTGGCAACCGGCGTGACCAGCCCGTAGCGGCAGGGCAGGTCTTCGCGTTCGGCGCGGTAAGTGCCAAAGAGGCGGTCAAAAACAATCAGCACGCCGCCGTAATTCGCGTCCAGATAGTCCAGATTGGCCGCATGGTGCACGCGGTGTGCGGACGGCGTGTTGAAAACATATTCAAGCCAGCCGAGTTTGGGAATCCAGGTGGCATGGATCCAGAACTGGTAGAGCAGGTTGAGCGACAGCACTTCAAAAACCACCCTGACCGGGAAGCCCAGCCAAACCAGCGGTACAAAAAACACGGCCGTTCCGCTGATGCGGCCTAAAATGCCAATGCGGTACGCCGCAGCCAGGTTGAGCTGGTTGGGGGTGTGATGCACCGCGTGGTTGCACCAGAACCAGCGCACCCGATGGGCAGCCCGGTGGTACCAGTAGTAGCAAAACTCCTGGCCCACGAAAAGCAGCAGCACCGCCACCCAGCCCTCCAGCGCAATGGTCCACAGGCGGTGCTCATGCGCCGCGATGACAAGCGGCGTGACGATGGACAGTGGCAGAAAAATCTTCATGCCCACGCGCGCAACCAGATCGAGCAGCGAGACGCCCATGGCGCGCCAGTCGTACGCGCTGCGCCGCGACAGCACCCACGCCTCCAGCAGCGATGCGAGCACCACGCCAGGCAGGGCAAAGAAAAGCAGGAACTTGTCAAGATTTTGCATGCTGGCTTTATACCCTGTTGTGGAGCAGGCTGGCCAGCAACGTCGCCACATGCACCGCCTCGCGCTGCGCGCCATCCCGAATCTGGTGCCGGCAACTGGTGCCGTCGGCGACCACGATTGCGTCGGGATTCGCCCGCACGGCAGGCAGCAGTGAGAGTTCTGCCATCTGCATCGACACCTCAAAATGGCTGGCCTCATAGCCGAAGCTGCCGGCCATGCCGCAGCAACTGGATTCGATCAACTCCGGCTTGGCACCGGGAATCAGCTTGAGCACTTCCATCAGGGGCGCAACCGCTGCAAAGGCCTTCTGGTGGCAATGGCCGTGCACCAAAATTGGCTTGTTCGCGGGCTTCAGGCGGGCCACCAAGGCGTCCAGCTTGCCTGCGGCAGCCTCGGCAGCCAGAAACTCTTCAAACAGCATGGCGTGGTCTGCCACCTTTTGCGCAGCACCTCGCAAGCCTTCGATGTTGTCCAGGCCCATCACCAGCGTCTCGTCGCGCAGGGTCAGCAAGCACGAAGGCTCAAGCCCGACGATGGCGATGCCCTTCTCTGCAAATGGCAAAAGCACACTGATCAGCTCGGCCGCTTTGGCTTTGGCCTGATCAACCATGCCGCTGGCAAGGTAAGTACGGCCGCAGCATAGGGATTTTCCGGTTGCTACTGTTTTCGTAGCTACATATGTAGTGTAGTCGAGGGCTAGAAGCACTTTTAATGCCGCAATTGCGTTTTCTGACTCAAAATAACCGTTGAAGGTGTCCACAAACAGCACGACCGGCTTGCGCGCCGCCAGAACATCTTCGCGCGTGGCGCTCCAAACCCGTTCGCCCGGTGCACGCAGACGGTTTTCGACCGGGCCTGTCCTGGGCTTGTCGATGGGTCGAAGGGCTTCGACCGGCGCAGCCCGAACGGTTTTGAGTTGGCTCCAGAAGGTTTTACGTTGCCATTGCGGCAGCGTGCGCTTTGCTGAAAAACCCAGCAGCTTCTCGCTCAAGCCGCTTAAGCCCGGAATTTTGTCGCGCAGGTTGAGCAGCGGCGCCAGACGGCTGGCCCAGGGTGCGTAGTCTGGCAAATACGCAACCAATTTGTCCTTGAGCGTATAGCCGTGTCGGGCCTTGTAGTGGTGCAGAAACTCAACCTTCATTTTGGCCATGTCCACGCCGGTCGGGCAGTCACGTTTGCAGCCTTTGCAGCCGACGCACAGGTCCATCGCTTCGTGC
>JANMVO010000341.1:0-5451 GCA_031392805.1 Rhodoferax sp.
GGTGGCGTCTGGCAGCGGCGGTTCCGTCAACGCCATGTACGAGGGCATCCGGTGCGCTTCGGGCGAATTTAAAACTTACGCACGCCTCAGCTCGTCAGGCCAGTGGGTGCCGCTCAAAGACCCACAGTGGCGACCGCTAAATGACAACAACACGTCCAAGCATGCGCTGGCGCTGGCCCGCCAGGGCGCGTGTGACGGACGTTCAGCCGTAGCCAGGTCGGTGCAGGTGATTGTCAGCACTCTTCAAAACAGGCAGCTGCGCAACAATCAATAAGCTTGGAGCCAGTCATGACTGAAGCCTGTGAGCCGCTTTGCTATCGGGTCAGCACCATGTTGTCCCGGTGCAGCATCTCGGGCTCCACCGCGTAGCCCAGAAGTTTCTCGATCTCATGGGAGGGTTTGCGGCAGATCAGGCGAGCCTCCGCGCTGGCGTAGTTGGCCAGGCCCCGTGCAATCTCCGTGCCCGATTCATCGCACACTGCAATCACATCGCCACGTGAAAAATCGCCGTCTACCGCCGTCATGCCGATGGGCAACAGACTTTTGCCAGCGCCCACCAGCATAGCCGCGGCCCCGGCATCCACCGTCACAGCGCCGCGCAATTGCAGGTGGTCTGAAATCCATTGCTTGCGCGCCTGCTGTTTTTGCGTTTGTGCAATGAGCAAAGTGCCAATCGCCTGGCCTTGGGTCAGACGCAGCAAGGCGTCGGGCTCGCGGCCCCAGGCGATGACGGTAGATGCGCCAGAACCGGCGGCACGCTTGGCCGCCAGTATTTTGGTGATCATGCCACCGCGCCCTATGCTGGATCCCGCGCCCCCCGCCATGGCCTCCAATGCCGGATCCCCCGCTTTGGCCTCCTCCACAAATTGGGCCGCCGGGTCTTTGCGCGGGTCTGCCGTGTACAAACCTTTTTGATCCGTCAGAATGATCAGGATATCGGCTTCCACCAAATTGGCCACCAGGGCACCCAGAGTGTCGTTGTCGCCAAACTTGATCTCGTCATTGACAACGGTGTCGTTCTCGTTGATGACGGGCAGCACGCCCAGCTTGAGCAGCGTGAGCAACGTGGAGCGGGCATTCAGATAACGCTCGCGGTCGGCCAGGTCGGCATGGGTCAAAAGCACTTGAGCGCTGCCCAGGCCATGCTCACGCAGCTTGGTCTCATACATCTGGGCCAGGCCCATTTGCCCAACGGCTGCGGCCGCCTGCAGCTCGTGGATGGCATGCGGCCGGATGGTCCAGCCCAGGCGTTTCATGCCTTCTGCTATGGCACCGCTGGAGACCATGATGACCTCGCGGCCCACGCCACCGTGCTCGCCTTTGACCAGCACCGACATCTGGCGGCACCATTCACCAATGGCCGCTTCGTCCAGCCCGCGACCCTCATTGGTGACCAGGCTTGAGCCCACCTTGACGACGATGCGTTTTGCATCGCGCAGCAGGTTCGATGCGATTTTACTGGTCATTTTGGCCTCTAGCCCTCTCCGGATATGCATTATTAGCTATAAATTATATAGCATTCAATGCCAGTGATGCCGGATTGAAGTCTGATGGGATGAATCAGGTTGGTGCCTCAGCCGCGAACCGCGGGTCTATTTCCACCGGCACCTGCTCGGCCACCTGCTGCGCCTTGATGTGCTTGTAAATGGTTTTGATGAGTTGCTCGCAGCCTTCGCGCGTGAGGGCTGAAATCTCGAACACCGGCCCTTTGAACTTGAAGCGCTTCACGAAATCTTTGACCAGCACAGCGCGCTCGTCCGTGGGCACCATGTCCAACTTGTTCAGGACCAGCCAGCGCGGTTTGGCGTACAAGGCGGGGTCGTATTTTTTGAGTTCGTTGACGATGGCTTTGGCCTGCGCGAGCACGTCGACACTCTCGTCAAACGGTGCCATGTCAACCATGTGAAGCAGCAGACGGGTGCGCTGCAAGTGACGCAAAAACAGATGCCCCAAACCCGCACCTTCTGAAGCGCCCTCAATCAGGCCGGGCAGGTCGGCCACCACAAAGCTCTGCTCGGGGCCGACCCGAACCACGCCCAGGTTGGGGTGCAGGGTGGTGAACGGGTAGTCGGCAATGCGCGGGCGCGCATTGGAGATGGCGGTGATCAATGTGGACTTGCCCGCGTTGGGCATGCCCAGCAAACCCACGTCGGCCAGCACTTTGAGTTCCAGCTTGAGGCTCTTTTTTTCACCGGGCCAGCCTGGCGTTTTCTGGCGTGGCGCGCGGTTGATGGCGCTCTTGAATCGCATGTTGCCAAAGCCGCCATCGCCCCCTTTGGCGATGGTGATGACTTCGCCCGGCGTCAGCAACTCGTAGAGCACGTCACCAGTCTCAGAATCAGTAATGATGGTGCCCACCGGCATCTTCAGTGTGATGTCGTCACCGGCCGCGCCAAACATGTCTGAACCCATGCCGTGCTCGCCGCGCCTGGCGTCATGGCGGCGCGAGAAACGAAAGTCCACCAGCGTATTCAAGTTGATGTCGGCAATGGCAAAGACATGGCCACCGCGCCCGCCATCACCGCCGTTCGGGCCACCGAACTCTTTGTATTTTTCGTGCCGAAACGAGACGCAGCCCGCCCCGCCATCTCCGGCCGAGATGTCGATAAAGGCTTCGTCAACAAACTTCATTTTTCAGGCTCCATAAACGACAAACCCCGCGCGACGCGCAGGGTTTGCTGGTTGCTGCGCCTGCAGTTTACGCAGGGCTTGTGATTGGCGCTCCAACAGTTTAAGCCGAAGGCGCCGATGTAATGCTCACCGTATGCTTGTTCAGCGCGCCTTTGATGGCAAACGAAACATGGCCATCTGCCAGCGCAAACAGGGTATGGTCTTTGCCGATGCCGACATTGGTACCGGGGTGAAACTTGGTGCCCCGCTGGCGCACGATGATCGCGCCAGCACTGATCAGTTCACCGCCATAGGCTTTCACGCCGAGCATTTTGGGCTTGGAATCGCGCCCGTTTCGCGTAGAGCCGCCGCCTTTTTTCTGTGCCATGACTTATGCCTCTTATGCTACCGCTGCTGCGTCAGACGCCACGGCACCTGATGTCGCATTTGATGTCGCACTTGATGCCACACCAGATATCGCACCAATCAGCAGTTCAGTGAACTGTTGGCGATGACCTTGACGTTTTTGATAATGCTTGCGACGGCGCATCTTGAAAATGCCGACCTTGTCGTGCTTGCCATGTGCCAGAACTGTGACACTCACGGTTGCGCCGGACACCAGGGGTGTGCCGATCTTGATGTCTGCGCCATTTCCGACAGCCAACACCTGATCAAACACAATTTCCTGGCCTACGTCCGCAGCAATCTGTTCTACTTTAATTTTTTCGCCAGCAGCAACCCGATATTGCTTGCCGCCGGTTTTTATGACCGCGTACATGTTGACCTCATTGATTTTGGCTCCGGGAACGGATTTTCACAGAGCCCATTACTATAACATTGTTTTCTCTTTCAACATTCATAATCAGCCTGACCGTCTAACAAGACGCGTCAGCTTTCTATAATCAAGCCACTCTACATTGTTTTCTGTTTTGCAAGCCACTTTGTCCAGTCTTTCCAACCCACTCGCGATCATCGCTGACGACATGCGTGAGGTTGATCTTGTGATTGCCCGCAAACTGGACTCTGGCGTCCCGCTGGTCGGCGACGTGTCACGCTACATCATCGCCGCCGGCGGCAAACGGCTGCGACCCGCGTTGCTGCTCCTGAGTTGCGGCGCTATGGGCTGTGCTACACCGCAGCGATTCAACCTGGCAGCCGTAGTCGAGTTTATCCACACCGCCACCCTGCTGCATGACGACGTGGTTGACGAGTCTGTGCTGCGCCGGGGCAACGCCACCGCCAATGAGACGTTCGGCAACCCGGCCAGCGTTCTGGTCGGTGATTTTTTGTACTCCCGTGCATTCCAGATGATGGTGGATGCACAGAGTATGCGCATCATGCAAGTGCTGGCCGATGCCACCAACGTCATCGCTGAGGGCGAAGTCATGCAGCTGATGAACATGCACAACGCGGGCTTGGATGAAGCAAGTTATTTGCAGGTGATACGTTCCAAGACCGCCAAACTGTTCGAGGCCAGCGCCAGGGTTGGGGCCATTCTGGCGGGGGCAAGTCTGGAGATGGAAGGCGCCTGCGCCGAGTATGGGCAGGCACTGGGGACGGCTTTTCAGGTCATAGATGACGTGTTGGACTATGCCGGTCAGGCACAGATCATGGGCAAAAACCTCGGCGATGACCTGCGCGAAGGCAAGGCGACACTGCCGCTTATTTCAGCCATGCAGCGTGGAACCGAAGAGCAGCGGGCGTTGATCAAAACCGCCATTGAGACTGGGTCTGTCGCCATGCTGGACCAGGTTGTCGCCATCGTCAAATCTACGGGCGCATTGGACGTTTCTCGCGAGGCGGCTGCTCAGGAAGCCAGGCGCGCTATTGCCGCAGCGCAGCGGCTTCCGGCCAATGCGCATTCAGCCTGTTTGATAGAATTGGCTGGGCAGTTGTTGGGGCGCGATCACTGAAGCTTGCCTTCAGCCGTGTTGCCCAAAAACAGGTCGTTCGGCCATCGCGATTTTCACATCGCGATTCCTGTATCGATCATTCGGGGTGTAGCTTAGCCTGGTAGAGCGCTACGTTCGGGACGTAGAGGCCGGAGGTTCGAATCCTCTCACCCCGACCAAAATCCAAAATCTCTTGAAATTGCCTGAAAAGGCCTTATCATTAGCACTCGTAGGAGTTGAGTGCTAACAACATCAACCTATCAAGTTAATAAGTGCCAACTTAGCCTTTTGGATTTTTTAACGCTCTCTACGATTTAGTCAACCCTTGTTTCAAAACTTCAGGAGATCTCATGAAACTTCGCCCCCTCGCAGACCGCGTGATTGTAAAACGCGTCGAAAACGAAACCAAAACCGCCTCTGGCATCGTCATTCCTGACAGCGCCGCTGAAAAGCCTGATCAAGGTGAAGTGCTCGCCGTAGGCCCTGGCAAAAAGAACGACAAAGGTGACCTGCAGGCCATGAACGTCAAGGTCGGCGACCGCGTTCTGTTTGGCAAATACAGCGGCCAGACCGTCAAAGTTGACGGCGATGAGCTCCTCGTGATGAAAGAGGATGATTTGTTCGCCGTGGTCGTCAAATAAGAACAACTATCAAATTAATAGCTGTCTACGCAATATTGACGTGGGCTAGCGACTTTTTAACTTAATTAGGAGCCAATCATGGCAGCAAAAGACGTAATTTTCGGCGGCGAAGCCCGCGCACGCATGGTCGAGGGTGTCAACATCCTGGCCAACGCCGTCAAAGTAACCTTGGGCCCTAAAGGCCGCAACGTGGTGCTGGAGCGCTCATTCGGCGCGCCCACCGTGACCAAAGACGGCGTGTCCGTCGCCAAAGAAATCGAACTCAAGGACAAGCTGCAAAACATGGGTGCGCAGATGGTCAAGGAAGT
>JANMVO010000350.1:0-4760 GCA_031392805.1 Rhodoferax sp.
GGCTCGCCATCAGGCGGGCGGTGCCAGACATCAGCCACATGCAGAAATGCCGCGCGCTCCAGGCCGATGTCAATGAAGGCCGATTGCATCCCCGGCAAGACCCTGGCCACCTTGCCGAGGTACACATTGCCGACCAGGCCGCGCTCAAGCGTGCGTTCAACATGCAGTTCCTGCACAGCCCCGTTTTCCACCACCGCCACGCGGGTTTCCTGAGGCGACCAGTTAATCAAAATATCTTCTTGCATGGTGCCTAATTCAAAACCTGTCGCATTAAAACTTGTCGCATTAAAACTTGAAACCCAGCGAGCGCAGCATTTGCGCTGTCTCAAATACTGGAAGCCCCATGATGCCAGAGTAGCTGCCGCTGATACGGGCAATGAACGCCGCTGCCCTTCCCTGCACCGCATAGGCACCGGCTTTGCCCAGGGGCTCGCCGGACGCCACATAGGCCAGAATTTGTAGCCGGTTCAGTGCCGCAAATGTCACGCGGGACTCACTTAAAACATGCACTTGTCTGCTTGCGGTGCCAATCGACACAGCAGTCAACACGCGATGGGTTTTGCCCGACAGTTCTCCCAGCATGCGCTGGGCATCTGCGCCGTCAAGAGGTTTGCCATAAATCGTGCGGCCACAGGCCACCGTGGTGTCAGCGCAAAGAATGGGCGCTATCGGCAACCCCCTGCGCTGGCGGCGCCGCACGGCGGCTTCAAGCTTGAGTGCGGTGACGCGTTTCACATAGGGAGCGGGTGCCTCATTGGCCAGCACGGCCTCAATCGCTTCAGCATCTTCATCTGCATCAGGCAGCAGCAATTGATGGTGAACACCCAATTGTTCCAGCAATTGGCGACGGCGCGGGCTTTGGGAGGCGAGGTAGATGAAATCATTCACGATGGTACGGGTGACCTGCGTTGATGGACCAGGCGCGGTATAGCTGCTCAATCAAAAGCACCCGGGCAAAGGCGTGGGGCAAGGTCAGGTCCGACAGGCGGATGCGCTCGTGCGCGGCGTGTTTGAACGCCGGATCCAGCCCATCAGGCCCTCCGATGACCAACGCCACGTCATCACTTTGAAGTTGCCATTGCTTGAGTTTGCTGGCCAGCGCCGCCGTCGTCAATGCAGTGCCCCGCTCGTCAAGCGCCACAATGCGGCTGCCTTTGGGAATGGCGGCTTCAATGCGGGCGCGTTCAGCGGCATACAGCGTGTCAATGGTTTTCGAGCCACGCGGCTCGGTCTTGACGGCTCTCAGCTCGACCTTGAGCTCGTGCGGAAAGCGTTTGGCGTAATCGTCCCAGGCGGTCTGCGCCCAGTCAGGCACCCGCAGGGCGACGGCCACAATCAGCAGCTTCACTTTGAATCTGTCAGGCTTTTCGAGGCGCCACTTTCCTGGCCGGGATCTTTTTGGCCGGTGCTTTTGTGGCGACAGCATTGATGGGTGTCTTTGTGGCTGTCTTTGTTGCTGCTGCAGATACAACTTTCTTTGCCGCAACTTTCTTCGCCGCAGGCTTCGCGGGTGCATTCACAGTGACTTTCGTGGGCGCAAGCTGTGCCGCTGGCGCTGGTGAAAACGTCTTCTTCATTGCGGCATTTTTTGCAGGTGTTTTGGTCTGTGATTTTGCGGCCGCAGATTTGGCAGCCAGTGTTTTCTTCACCTGCGCCTTGGACGGGAAGGCTTCTTGCACCCCTTTTTTGGCGGCGCTGGAGCGCTTCAGGTCGCTTGCTGGTTTGGCCGCACCCTTGGCTTGCGCTGGCGGCTTGACAGGCGCTTTCACTTCCGGTTTGGCCGCGCCAAATTTCAGGCGCACCGGCTTTTCGCCCCACAGCTCTTCCAGGTGGTAATACTGGCGAAAGCTGGGTTGCATGATGTGCACCACTGCGGGTCCGCAGTCCACAATAATCCATTCACCGTTGGCTTCGCCCTCAAGCCGCGGCTTGCCAAAGCCGGCCTCGCGCACGGCATCCCGCACACTGGCCGCCAGCGCCTTGGTCTGGCGGTTGGACGTGCCCGAGGCCACGATCACACGCTCGAACAGGGCGGAAAGATGCTCAGTATCGAACACCTGAATATCCTGGGCCTTGACGTCTTCCAGGCCATCGATGATGGCACGCTGGAGTTTTTGAATGTCTTTTTTTACAACGGTTTGGGTAGTCATCAAGCGGTCTGGTAGAGGTGGTGGTGAACAATATAACGCGCAACGGGCTCGCAAACCAGAGATTCAATGCTTTGGTGGGCGGCGACGCGGGCCCGGATGTCGGAGGCGCTGATGGGGCTCAAGGGCATTTGCAGCCCCACAAAACGGGCACCCGGCGGGCAATCTGGCACGTATTTTACCGGATTTGCCTGATTTTGGGGGTCAAAAATGGCCCCAGCCCTCGTCTGATCTACACGATCAGCTACACATATTGTAGCAAATTGCAAAACCTCGTGCCAGCGGTGCCAGGTGGGCAATGCCCGCGCCTGATCGCCGCCAATCAGCAAGATGAGTTCGGCATCAGGATTTTCCTGGCGCAGTTCCCGCAAAGTGTCTACCGTGTATGTGGGGCCGGCGCGCTGTGCTTCACGGGCATCCACCACCCCACCGGGAATTTTCGAGAACGCCAGCTCGGCCATGGCCAGCCGGTCTGCCGCCGGGCTGAGCGAGCGCACTTTGTGCCAGGCCCGGCCAGTGGGAATGATCCGAAGCTGGTCCAGTTGCAGCTGCGCCAGCGCCAGCGAAATCAGCGCGGCGTGAGTGTTGTGCGGCGGATCGAACGCGCCGCCAAACACGCCGATCCGTTTTGGCTGTGGCATCAAACCCAATCCCTGGGCATAAGGAACTTTGTGTACAACTCATCCTCGGGCGTGCCCGGCTCAGGCCGCTGCTGATAGGCCCAGCTCGCCAAAGGCGGCATCGACAGCAAAATGGATTCGGTTCGCCCCCCAGATTGCAGGCCAAAGTGCGTGCCCCGGTCCCACACCAGGTTAAATTCCACGTAACGGCCCCGCCGGTACAGCTGAAATTCACGCTCGCGCTGGCCATACACGGAGTCTTTGCGGCGTTCCACAAGCGGCAGGTAAGCAGGCAAAAACGAGTCCGCCACACCGCGCAGCATGGCAAAGCCGTTCTCAAAGCCGCCTTCTGAAAAGTCATCAAAGAAAATGCCGCCCACGCCGCGCTGTTCCTGGCGATGCTTGAGGCAAAAATAATCGTCACACCATGCCTTGAACACGGGATGCTTGTCCGCGCCAAAAGGCGCCAGCGCCAGCTTGCAACTGGCGTGAAAATGCACCGCGTCTTCTTCAAAGCCATAGTAGGGCGTGAGGTCCATACCGCCACCGAACCAGGTCGTCTCAACCCGCGCGCCATTGGCATCCACAGTTGCCGCGCTGAGCATGCGCACGTTCATGTGGACTGTGGGTACATAGGGGTTGCGGGGATGGAACACCAGTGACAGCCCGAGCGCCTCAAACGGCGTGCCAGCCAGTTCCGGGCGGTGCTGCGTGGCCGAAGGTGGCAAGCGCGGCCCGCGCACATGCGAGAAGCCGCAACCGGCCCGCTCAAACACCACGCCATCTTCCAGGATTTGGGTGATGCCGTTGCCCTGTAGCGTCTCCCCAGGCGCTTTGGCCCATGCGTCATGCAGAAATTCACCGCCGTCGATGCTGGCAATGGCTGAACTGATGCTGGTTTGCAGACCCTGCAAATACTGCCGCACGCGCTCAATGCGTGACGCCACAGGCAACTCGATGGGTGCATCTGGAGCCACCCCAATGGCCGGCTGTGGGTACAAGGTGCGGGGCTTCGGCGCCGTCATCTGCATCAATGCTTCAGCGCCCGGTAGCCAATGTCGGTGCGGTATTGCACGCCGTCAAAATGCACGCTGCGCGCCACTTCATACGCGCGTTGCTGCGCCAGTTTGACGTTATCGGCCAGCACCGTGACGCACAGCACACGCCCGCCTGAGGTCACCACAGCGCCATCCCGCAAGGCGGTGCCCGCATGGAACACCATGGCGTCTTCAGAATCATTTGGCAAACCACCGATGACATCGCCCCGGCGCGGATCAAGCGGATACCCGTGCGCGGCCAATACCACGCCCAGCGCAGTGTGCCGGTCCCATTCAAGTTCTATTTTGTCGAGCTGGCCATGCGTGCCGGGCTCGGTGGCGGCCAGCAGCACGTCCAACAGGTCGGTCTTGAGCCGCATCATGATTGGCTGGGTTTCGGGGTCACCCAGGCGGCAATTGAACTCCAGCGTTTTTGGGTTGCCCTGCGCGTCGATCATCAGCCCGGCATACAAAAAGCCGGTGTACGTAATGCCGTCTTTCTCCATGCCCCGGATGGTCGGCAGGATGATTTCCCGCATGGTGCGCGCGTGCACCGCCGGTGTCACCACCAAGGCCGGTGAATAGGCACCCATGCCGCCGGTGTTGGGGCCCAGATCACCGTCCAGCAGGCGTTTGTGGTCCTGGCTGGTGGCCAGCGCCAGCACGTTTTTTCCGTCCACCAGGACGATGAAACTGGCTTCTTCGCCCACCAGGAATTCTTCAATGACGACGCGCGGCGAAGCCTTGCCGTCCTCGCCTTCGTTGTGGTGTATTGCGGTTTGATGGTCCAGCGCGCTGTCCAGCAGCATGAAGTCAATCGCCTCATGGGCTTCTTGCGCCGTCATCGCCACCACCACGCCCTTGCCTGCGGCCAGGCCATCAGCCTTGACCACAATCGGCGCGCCTTTTTCATCAACGTAGGCGTGCGCCGCCACCGCATCGGCAAAGGTTTCGTA
>JANMVO010000361.1:0-6019 GCA_031392805.1 Rhodoferax sp.
GGCGAATATTACCACCTTGCCCTCTTCAAGGTATTGCAGGGCCTTGGGCCGCACATAAGGCTCCACCACCTGCTCAATGGCGATGGCCGACATGACGCGTGCGGTCAACCCGGCCTTGTTCATGGTGTCACCCAGCGCCAGAGCGTTCATGACCGTCGCCAGCATGCCCATGTAGTCGGCGGTGGCACGGTCTATTCCGACCGAACCGCCCGCCACACCCCGAAAAATATTGCCGCCACCGATCACCACCGCCAGTTGAACCCCGAGACGGGTGATTTCCGCTATTTCATCCACCATGCGGACAATGGTGTCCCGGTTGATGCCAAATTGGTCATCGCCCATCAAGGCTTCACCAGACAGCTTGAGCAAAATACGCTTGTAGGCTGGTTTGGCACTGGACATGTGATCTCCTTGGATGATGAATATTCCGCAACCTGGCCCGCACTCTGGCGCAGCGGATCCAGCAAGGTCTCGCGGGCACAGAATGCGACAGTTAATGCGCCAGTAAATGCGTCAATCAACGTGTCAATTGACGTGTCAATTGACGTGTCAGTTCCGGCGTCAATCAACCTGTCAATAAAGGCGTCAAGCGGGCTGCTTGGAAGCAGCGATCTGCGCCGCTACTTCAGCCGCAAAGTCATCGACTTTTTTCTCGATGCCCTCCCCCACCACATACAGCGTGAATGACTTTACTGTCGTGCCGGCAGTTTTCAGCATCTGCTCAACCGTCAGCTTGTCATTCTTTACAAACGCCTGGTTGAACAGCGACACTTCCTTGAGGTATTTCTGGACACCGCCTTCAACCCGCTTGGTCACAATCTCTGCGGACTGCACTGGCTTGCCGGCGGCCGTGGCAACGGCTGCGTCTTCAGCGGCTTTGGCGGCAGCGACCGAGCGCTCCCGCGCGACCAGATCAGCAGGCACATCGGCGCTGGACAGCGCCACCGGTTTCATGGCGGCGACATGCATGGCAACGTCTTTGGCGGCTGCCTCGTCGCCCTCAAATTCGACGATCACGCCAATGCGGGTGCCGTGAAGGTAGGACGCCAGTTTTGCGCCAGTTGCAAAACGCTTGAAGCGGCGAAAGCTCATGTTCTCGCCGATCTTGCCAATCAGGCCCTTGCGAACATCTTCCAGCGTCGGGCCAAAGCCGTCCTGGGCATGGCGCAGGGCACCCAGCGCGGCCACATCGGCCGGGTTGTGTTTGGCAACCAGCTCTGCAGCAACTTTTGCCAGGTTCAGAAAACTGTCGTTCTTGGTGACGAAATCAGTTTCGCAGTTGACTTCAAGCAGCGCGCCCACGGAACCGTCGATGTAATTCGTGACCACGCCTTCGGCGGTGATCCGGCTGGCGGCTTTGCCAGCCTTGCTGCCCAGCTTGACGCGCAGCAGCTCTTCGGCTTTGACCATGTCGCCTTCGGCTTCGGTCAGGGCGCGTTTGCATTCCATCATCGGCGCGTCGGTCTTGCCACGCAGTTCGGCGACCATGCTTGCGGATATTGCAGCCATTTTGATTCTCCTAATTCAGTTCAATACGATTCAATACGATTCAGGTGTATTCAGACGAATGCAAGGACACACCGAAGGCTAAAAAAAAGGGGCGATTAGCCCCTTTTCAGGCAGCGCGTGAAACTCAGGCGGCAGCCTCATTCACTTCCACAAATTCATCATTGGTCTCTGCCGCAACGACGGCCTTGACCACGTCGTCAACCGCGTTGGCGCGGCCTTCCAGGATGGCGTCTGCAATGCCACGCGCATACAAAGTGACGGCTTTTGAAGAGTCGTCATTGCCCGGAATGACATAGTCAATGCCTTCGGGGGAATGGTTGGAGTCGACCACGCCAATCAACGGAATGCCCAATTTTTTGGCTTCAAGCACGGCAATTTTGTGGTAGCCGACGTCAATCACAAAAATCGCATCGGGCAACGCGGTCATGTCCTGAATACCGCCGATGTCTTTCTCAAGCTTGGCGAGTTCGCGGGCGAACATCAGCTGCTCTTTCTTGCTCATGCTGTCCAGACCGGCTTCTTGCTGCACCTTCATCTCCTTGAGGCGCTTGATGGACGTTTTGACGGTCTTGAAATTGGTCAGCATGCCGCCCAGCCAGCGCTGGTCAACATAGGGCACACCGGCGCGCAGCGCCTCGGCTGCCACGGTGTCGCGCGCCTGGCGCTTGGTGCCCACCATCAAAACGGTGCCACGGCGTGCCGTGAGCTGCTTCACAAACTTGGAAGCTTCCTGAAACATCGGCAGCGATTTTTCCAGGTTGATGATGTGGATTTTGTTGCGATGGCCAAAGATGAACGGTGCCATCTTGGGGTTCCAGAAACGGGTTTGGTGGCCAAAATGGACACCGGCTTCCAGCATTTCGCGCATGGTGACTGACATGGTTAAATCTCCAAAGGTTGGGTCTAAAATCCAGTCCGCTATTGGCAACCCCGGAAAATGGTTTGAAATTCATGGAGGATTCCATATGAAGATTCCACATGGAAAGCCCTCACGAAAACTCGAAAACCCCATTTGCCAGAGCCGCAACACCTTGATGGGACTGGTTTGCGATTTGTAAGCCGGCTGACCACACAACAAGTTTGCACAACAAACCTGCAATGTCGCCAGCAGCAAAACCCATAGATCATAGCACACCCCTTCACCCAAATGACCATGCAAGCCCACCCCCCACAAGCCAAACCCAGCCTCCCCCGGCCAGCCCCGCAAACCGGGCCGAGCCGGCTTCATGACCTGCTCGCCACCCGCCACGCCGTGCGATCTGGCCAAAGCAGCGCCAGCGCCGAAATGGCCGCTTCGATTTCACGCGCGCAATCCGACGCCTGCAGCCACGTTTTTCTGAGGACCATGTTCGACGAAGCGCTGGGCATGGCGGCAAGCAGGGGTATTGAAGACAAACCGCTGGCGGGTCTGGCCGTGTCCGTCAAAGACCTGTTTGACATCGCCGGACAAACCACGGCGGCGGCATCCGTGGTGCTGGCCAACGCAGCCCCGGCACTGGCGGATTGTCCCGCCGTGGCGCGCCTTAAAGCGGCCGGTGGCATCGTGCTGGGCCGCACCAACATGTCTGAGTTTGCATTCTCAGCCGTGGGCCTCAACCCGCATTTCGACACCCCCGCCAATGCAGCCGTCAACACGGGCGCGGTGGACGTGCCCCGCATCCCCGGTGGGTCATCCTCGGGGGCGGGGGTCTCGGTGGCTGCCGGGGCGGCGTTCATTGGCCTGGGTTCGGACACCGGTGGCTCGATTCGCATTCCCGCCGCGCTGAATGGCATTGTGGGCTTCAAGAGCACGGCGCGCCTGGTACCGACTGGGGGCGCCCTGCCACTGTCCACCACCCTGGACACCGCCTGCGCGCTGACCCGCTCGGTACGCGATGCAATTCTGGTGCACGAAATCCTGGCCGCGCGCATCGTCACCAAAAGCGCAGCACCGGTGTCCGGCTACCGACTCGCCGTCGTCAAACCGCTGTTTCAGGATGGGCTGGATGCCACGGTGGCAAGCGCCTGGCAGCGCACGCTGGTCAGCTTGCGGGCGGCGGGCGCTTCGATTGAAGAAATAGCTTTGCCCGAGCTAGATGAATTGCCGGCCATCCAGTCCACCGGCGGCTTCACTGCGGCCGAGAGCTACGCCTGGCATCACACGCTGATACAGCAGCGGGCGGGCGACTATGACCCCCGCGTGCTGGTGCGCATTCAACGCGGCGCGGCAATGAGCGCACGAGAGTACATTGACCTGCTGGCCGCCCGCCAGAGCTGGATTGCCCGGATGGAGATCGCCCTGCAGCGTTTCGATGCCGTGCTGTCGCCCACCGTGCCCATCGTCGCGCCGCCGATTGCCGACGTGGCACCCGGGCCAGAGCGTGATGACGCGTTTTTCAAGGTCAACGGGCAGTTGCTGCGCAATGCCAGCGTGGTCAACATGCTGGACGGTTGCGCCATCTCCATCCCGTGCCAACAGCCGGGTGAACTGCCGGTGGGACTGATGATCTGGGCTGGCGCCATGCATGACGACACGGTGCTCAATATCGCCCTTCAGATTGAGTCAATGCTACTATAATAATAGCTACTAACGCATATATGACAAGGGCTAGAGGCCAATTTGACGCACAATTTTGCCTTGCGGCCAGGTTTCGATACACAATCTGGCGATGAACCATTGCGCCGAGCCATGAACATGCCATGAACATGCCAATAGCAACCCCAGTTTCTGCTCTGGCTCGCGTCATTCAAGGTGGCATTGCCATGCCCCTGCACGGTATCGACGCCACGCGTCTGCTTGAGCACGCATGCACGGCGCGTTTGCCGCCCCACACGCTGATGCAGCGCGCGGGCTTGTCGGTTGCCCGGCTGGCGCTGGCCATCGCGCCGCACGCCCGAAGCGTCTGGGTTGCGTGCGGCCCAGGCAACAACGGCGGCGATGGGCTGGAAGCTGCAATACACCTGCATCGCTGGGGCAAGCAGGTCGTGGTGACCTGGCTCGGCACAGCGGCCACGGCACCGGCTGATGCGGCGGCGTCGTGCCAGCGCGCGCTGGATGCAGGCGTGCGCTTTGCCGATGCGCCGCCTGAGCGCTTTGATGTGTGCATTGACGCCCTGCTGGGCATTGGCGCATCGTCTGCCGCCCGAGCGCCTGAAGGCCGCATGGCGCAATGGATTGCGGCCATCAACGCAGGCACGGCCCCGGTGCTGGCGGTAGACCTGCCCACTGGCTTGAACGCCGACACGGGCCACGCGGCGGCGCTTTGCGTCAAGGCGCAATTCACCTTGAGCCTGTTGACGCTGAAACCCGGCCTGTTCACGGCCCAGGGACGCGATGTGTGCGGCGAAGTCTGGCTCGACAATTTGGACCGGCTGGATGGGGCGACAAGTGGCGCACCGCCCGCACCAGCGGTCACTGCGCCTGATGCAGCAGCACCAGCCGGGGCCGACCCACCCACCGCCTGGCTGATGGGCTCCCCGCAGGTTGCTGCCCGAGCCCATGCCTCACACAAAGGCAGCTATGGCGACGTGGCAGTGATTGGCGGCGCAGCGGGCATGACCGGGGCCGCCCTGCTGGCGGCGGCGGCGGCGCTGCACTTTGGTGCCGGGCGGGTGTTCGTCGGCTTGCTCGATGGCGGCCAGATGCGGGTTGACCCGCAACAGCCCGAGTTGATGTTCCGGGCGCTGGACGCGCTGGATTTCAAGGCCATGACCGTGGTCTGCGGTTGTGGCGGTGGCGCAGTGGTCCGGCACCCGCTGGCGCGGGTTTTATCGAGCACGGCCCCCGTCGTTATTGATGCAGACGCTATTACCGCAATAGCAAATGACACCCAGCTTGAAGCCTTGCTGTGCGCGCGCGCCGCACGGCATGGGCAAACGGTGCTGACACCGCACCCGCTGGAAGCCGCACGCCTGCTGCGCACCACTGCCGCCCACGTGCAGCAAGACCGGCTGGCTGCGGCGCGGCGCTTGAGCGACCGCCTGGGTTGCACGGTTGTGCTCAAAGGCTCGGGCACCGTGATTGCCGCACCCGGCCAGACGCTGATGATCAACCCCACCGGCAACGCGGCCCTTGCCACGGCGGGCACCGGCGATGTGCTGGCCGGCATGATTGGGTCACGGCTGGCGAATCGACAAATGAATAGACGAATGAATGGACAAATAAATGGAGTGTCGGCATTTCAGGCGGCTTGCGAAGCGGTTTATCTGCACGGCAAGGCGGCTGACGACTGGCCCGCACACCGTCCCCTGACGGCAGGAAGCCTGGTGGGTGCGCTCACGAGCCCATAGCCAGATTTTGGCGCAATTTAATGGTCAAATTGGCCTCTAGCCCTTATGTATTATACACTATTAGCTATTAATTAAGTAGCATTCTGATTTTTCTGGCAGAATGACAGGATGACAAACCCCCGAATCAGCGCGATACTGTTTTCACTGTCAATTCAAAAATAACCGGGGGTACCCAACATGGCACGGGTTTATTTTTCGCGGGGCTGCAAGGGCATGCTTGCCAAGCGCATCCAGACCGATC
>JANMVO010000447.1:0-8364 GCA_031392805.1 Rhodoferax sp.
ATCATTTTGGAGGGTTTGGATTCGGTATTGCGCGTGGGGCAGAAAGTATCGGCGGATTTTGACTTTTTGGGATAGCCACCTCACCCCAACCCTTGCATGCTTCTTGTATGTTCTCCAAGGCAAAGAGGGGGCAAAACAAACGCCATCCCTGTGCGAGCGCGTCCCCTTGATTTCCTCTCCATTAAGCCGAGGGGTGGCGAGGGGTGGGGTGCGGGCTGACTTCCATGCCGTACACTTCATACACTGATTTTCGGGTTGAGTTTCAGGTTGAATTTTGAGTTTCTTGGCCGGCTGTTTTGGGGCTAATTTTTAAGGGATAGCATGAGTTTGAAGTGTGGCATTGTGGGTCTGCCAAATGTGGGTAAATCCACACTGTTCAATGCCTTGACCAAGGCCGGTATTGCAGCCGAAAACTATCCTTTTTGCACCATCGAGCCCAATGTCGGCATTGTGGCGTTGCCCGATGCGCGCCTGCAGCAACTGGCCGCCATCATCACACCCGAGCGCATCGTGCCGGCGATTGTGGAGTTTGTCGACATTGCCGGCCTGGTGGCGGGCGCGAGTACGGGCGAAGGTCTGGGCAACAAGTTCCTGGCGCACATTCGTGAGACAGACGCCACCATCAATGTGGTGCGCTGTTTTGAAGACGACAACGTCATCCACGTGGCGGGCAAGGTGGATCCGATTTCTGACATTGAAGTGATTCAGACCGAACTCTGCCTGGCCGACATGGCGGCGGTTGAAAAAGCCCTGCACCGAGTCACAAAAACTGCGCGCTCGGGCGACAAGGAATCCATCAAGCAAGTGGCGATTCTGGAGAAATGCCTGGAGGCGTTGAATGAGGCCAAGCCAGTGCGCACACTGGACTTCAGCAAGGAAGAATTGCCGCTGCTGGCTCAGTTTTTCCTCATCACCGCCAAGCCGGCCATGTTTGTGGCCAACGTGGCTGAAGACGGGTTTGAGAACAACCCATTTCTGGATCGACTGAAAGCCTACGCCGCCGCACAAAACGCGCCAGTGGTGGCCATCAGCGCCAAGATGGAAGCCGAAATGGCCGAGATGGAAGACGAAGACCGCGCCATGTTCCTGGCCGAGCTGGGCCAGACCGAGCCCGGTTTGAACCGACTGATTCGCGCCGCCTTCAAGCTGCTGGGCCTGCAAACTTACTTCACGGCCGGCGTGAAAGAAGTGCGTGCCTGGACCATCCATGTGGGGGACACCGGCCCGCAGGCGGCCGGCGTGATTCACACCGACTTTGAGAAAGGCTACATCCGCGCCCAGACCATTGCGTTTGACGATTTCATCAATTTCAAGGGTGAACAGGGTGCCAAAGATGCCGGCAAGATGCGTTCCGAAGGCAAGGACTATGTCGTCAAAGATGGCGATGTCATGAATTTTCTGTTCAGTTCCTGATTCCAGTTCGCCTCAATTCGATCACTGCGTTGCTTGGCTTTGTCGTGCTGAAGCACTGTCAGCGGCGTCGCGCCTTGTTCTCGCTGCTAGCCCGAGTTGAAATAAAACACTGGTTCTAAAACTTGAAGCCGCCTGGAAACACCCATAGCAGGGCGGATGTCATCACCAAGTAGCGGGCAAACTTGCCAACTGCCATGTAAACGACGCAGGGCCAGAAAGACAGCTTCAGCCAGCCCGCCACAGCGCACAGCGGGTCGCCCACACCCGGCAGCCAGGACAGCAGACAGGCTTTGGGGCCAATGCGTTCCAGCCAGTCGAGCGCCCTGAGATGCGTTGCGGAATGGCGGTATTTATCAACCACCTGGTGCGATGCCAGCCCCATGGCCCAGCTCAAAGCGCCCCCCAGCGTGTTGCCTGCAGTCGCCACCAAAATCGTCGGCCAGAACAGCTCGGGGCTGAGTTTGATCAGCCCGAACACCACGGGCTCCGAACCAAGAGGCAGCAGAGTTGCAGAAATGAACGACACCACAAACACGGTGGTCAGGCCGTATTGGGGCAAGGCCATCAGGGTGAGCAGGTGTTCTATCCAGGCTTCCATGTGTTTTGTAAATGTGCAGTGCAAGTATGGCAGATATGGACAAGCATGCGAGTGCCGGACTTGGGGAAAGCGTCAATTAAAAATTTTCAATTGCTGAAATTTTGAGCAGCTAGAATAGGCCTTCTGGCGATTGCGCCTGGCAGTCCTTAACGCCCGCCTCCACCCCTTTTCCGATTACAGCACCCCATGAATATTGGCCATTTCGCCTTGGCGAATTCTCTGTTCGTCGCGCCCATGGCCGGTGTGACGGACCGGCCTTTTCGCCAGCTTTGCAAATCCCTGGGTGCGGGCTATGCGGTCAGCGAAATGGTGACTTCACGTCGTGATTTGTGGAATACCCTTAAAACCTCGCGACGTGCCAACCACGATGGCGAGCCCGGGCCGATTGCGGTGCAAATTGCCGGCACCGATGCGCTGATGATGGCCGACGCGGCAGCCTATAACATCGACCGGGGAGCGCAGATCATCGACATCAACATGGGTTGTCCGGCCAAAAAAGTCTGCAACAAATGGGCCGGCTCGGCCCTGATGCAGGACGAAACCCTGGCCCTGGGCATTGTCGAAGCGGTGGTCGCCGCCTGCGAACCCCACAAAGTGCCGGTGACCCTGAAAATGCGCTCGGGCTGGAGCCAGTCGAACAAGAACGCTGCACGCATCGCATTGGCGGCGCAAGAGGCAGGCGTGCAGATGATCACGGTGCATGGTCGCACCCGCGAGCAGGGCTATGGCGGCTGCGCGGAATACGACACCATCACCGCAGTCAAGCACGCCCTGCGCATTCCGGTGGTGGCCAATGGTGACATCACTTCGCCCGAGAAAGCGCGTGAGGTGCTCACAATCACGGGCGCTGACGCAGTGATGATTGGCCGCGCGGCCCAGGGCAGGCCCTGGATATTTCGTGAGGTGGGGCATTTTCTGGCCACCGGCACCCATCTTGCGCCGCCGTTGGTGGCTGACGTCAAACGACTTTTAGTGGATCACCTGCGCGATCACTATGACCTGTATGGTGAGTTTTTGGGCGTGCGCACGGCGCGCAAACACATTGGCTGGTACGTCAAGGCTTTGCCCGGTGGCCAAGATTTTCGCGCGCGCATGAACCTGCTTGAAGATTGCCCTGGTCAGATCAGGGCAGTGATAGATTTTTTTGACAATTTGAGTGAACGCATGGATCGAATTCCCGGCGTCGGATGCGGTGGCGAAGGCGGTATGGTCGTTGGTGAGGAGATAGAAAAAATGGGACAAATAGGAAGGTTGGAGACGGCGGCATGAGCAAGAAGCACATTCAAGAATGCGTGCGCACCAGTCTGGATGGCTATTTCAAAGACTTGCGGGGCACCGAGCCGGACGGCATGCACGAGATGATGGTCAAGGTGATTGAAAAGCCGCTGCTTGAAGTAGTGATGCAGCACGCGGAAAACAACCAGTCCAAAGCCGCTCAGTGGCTGGGGTTGAACCGCAACACGTTGCGTAAAAAACTGCTTGAACACAAGCTGATCAAATGACGATTTCCATGACCGCAAACCTTCAAATGCCCAGCCCTTTGCGCGCTCTGCTATCCGTCTCAGACAAAACCGGCGTTGTTGAATTTGCCATAGGCCTGCATGCTTTGGGAATCAAGCTGGTCTCCACGGGCGGAACGGCAAAATTGCTGCGCCAGGAAGGTCTTCCCGTTATGGATGTCGCCGAACTCACCGGCTTTCCTGAAATGCTGGATGGCCGCGTCAAAACCCTGCATCCCAAAGTGCATGGTGGTTTACTGGCGCGGCGCGATCTGGCTGAACACATGGCTGCCCTGAAAGCGCACGGCATCAACGTCATTGATCTATTGGTGGTCAACCTGTACCCATTCGAGGCGACAGTCGCCAAGCCCGGCTGCACCCTCGAAGAGGCTATTGAGAACATCGACATTGGCGGCCCGGCCATGGTGCGCAGCGCGGCCAAGAACTGGAAGGATGTGGCCGTGCTGACTGAAGCGTCTCAATACGCGGCGGTGCTGGCTGAATTGACGGCTGGTGGCAAGCTTGCTGACAAGACAAAATTTACGCTGGCCGTTGCGGCATTCAACCGCATCAGCCAGTACGACGGTGCCATCAGCGACTACCTGTCCGGCATTCAGGAGGAGGACGGCAGCCACGCGCTTTTTCCGGGCCAGACCAATGGACGATTCGTCAAACTGCAGGACCTGCGCTATGGTGAAAATCCGCACCAGCAAGCGGCCTTCTACCGTGACCTGTACCCGGCACCAGGTTCACTGGTCACGGCGACACAGTTGCAGGGCAAAGAGCTCAGTTACAACAACATTGCAGATGCCGATGCGGCATGGGAATGCGTCAAAAGCTTCAACCCGGCTGTGGACGGTGCCGCCTGCGTGATCGTCAAGCATGCCAACCCCTGCGGCGTGGCACTTGGAGCTGATGCGCTTGAGGCCTACAGCAAGGCTTTCAAGACCGATCCAATCTCGGCCTTTGGCGGCATCATTGCCCTGAACTGCCCACTGGATGAGGCCGCCGCGTTGCAAATTTCGAAACAGTTCGTTGAAGTGTTGATGGCACCGGCTTTTACCGCAGAGGCATTGGCGGTGTTCAAGTCCAAGGTTAATGTGCGGCTGCTGCAAATTGACCTGCCCGGTACGCCGGATGCGGGAAATGCGACGTCAATCGCGCGCGCAGCGCTTTCTGACTGGGACAATGGCCGCAATGCCATCGACGTCAAACGCGTTGGCTCCGGTCTTTTGATGCAGACCGCTGATAACCATGAGTTAGTGCTGGCCGACCTGAAAGTGGTCACGAAAATTCAGCCTACGCCCGAGCAGTTGCAAGATTTGTTGTTTGCCTGGAAGGTGGCCAAATACGTCAAGTCCAACGCCATCGTGTTCTGCGCCAATGGCATGACCCTGGGCGTGGGCGCAGGCCAGATGAGTCGCCTGGATTCAGCCCGCATTGCCACCATCAAGGCGCAGCATGCCCACTTGTCGCTCAAAGGAACTGCGGTGGCCAGTGATGCATTTTTCCCGTTTCGGGACGGTCTGGATGTGGTGGTGGATGCGGGAGCGAACTGCGTCATTCAGCCTGGAGGCAGCGTGCGCGATGACGAAGTGATCGCGGCTGCCAACGAGCGTGGCGTGGCGATGGTTTTCAGTGGTGTGCGCCATTTCAGGCACTGATTCCTGGTTAAAATGGCTTATAGCCCTCATGTACAGGGCATAGCATGCTACTTATATAGTAGCAAAATCAGGGCGAGATACCGCCTAGCGCCAATGGCCGTGACCTCGACCGTGGCCACGCCCATCACCAAAGTAACCATTGGACCAACCCAGATTCAGGTTCACACCGATGGGTGGATAGTAAGGGCGACCGTAATAGACCGGGTAAGCTGCGGGATAGACCGTCGGATAAACCGTCGGATATACGGCAGGTTCCACGGCGACATAGACCGGTTGGGGAACCACTTGTTGTATTACTACCGGTTGCCCGGACTGCATCGAACGCACTGGCTCTGGCTGAATGAACGTGGTGCTGGCGGGCAAGCTGGCTTGGGGCTGCGTGGCGCCTACCGGCGTTATTTGCAGCCGTACAAACGGGCCAGGGTCGTTGGGCATTTGTACCGAATACTGTTTGCCCGCGTACTCATAGACCACGTTGAAACTAGTGGTGCGGTTTTCGTAAAATGTCTGGGATGTGCAATTCTGGACGGTTTGCATTTGGGTCTGCCCAGGACCCTCAATTCTGTCCCCAAGAATTGCCCCGCCAAAAATGCCCAGCACGGTCGCCGCCGCGCGGCCACCGCCACCCCCAATGGCATTGCCGATGGCCCCGCCAGCAAGCCCACCCATGATGGCACCAGCACCAGACTTTTGGGATTGCACCGGTACTGCTTCAGTGGAGCAGACTTGGCGCGGCACGCCAACTTGGCTGACAACCGGCGTGCTTGAGATCACTCGGCCCATTTCCTGAGCGGCGCACAAACCCGACGCGCCCGCCAGCACGGTCAGTAAAACGATTTTTTTCATTGCAAACTCCTTGAGTGTGAACACCATACTCTGTCCATCTATAACGTCAGTTTAGTAGCCTGGGTTGTCAAATTCAATAAATGGCGCGTAAAGCTGGCGTAACAATTTCACACATGCCTGCCTAATTCAGAGCGGCCAAGACCTTCAAGTCTGGGAAATTTTAGGTCAATAGGCAATAAAAAAACACACTAGCCCTTGTTCTATATGAATAGTTAGCTATGTATATTATAGCATTTTGAAAACTTCGCGAGCTGTGGCAATGGTTTCCGCGATATCGCCTTCGGTGTGGGCCGCACTTACAAACCCGGCCTCGTATAAGGCCGGCGCGATGTACACGCCGCGTTCCAGCAACCCATGGAACAGGCGGTTAAAAAGGACGCCATCGGTTTTCATGACCTGAGCGTAATTTTGCGGCAGGTTGCCTAGCAAAAAGAAGCCAAACATGCCACCTTCGAAGTCACCACAAAACGGCACACCGGCATCAAGTGCCGCCGCTTGCAGACCGTCTACCAGCGAACGGGTCCTGCTTGAGAGGTCTTCGAAGAAGCCCGGCTTCTGAATTTCCTTCAAGGTGGCCAACCCGCAAGCGGTGGCAACGGGATTGCCCGACAGCGTGCCGGCCTGGTACACCGGTCCCAGCGGCGCGAGCTGCTCCATGACAGCGCGTTTGGCACCAAATGCCGCCAGCGGCATGCCACCGCCGATGACTTTGCCCAGCACCGTCATGTCAGGCTCAAAACCGGGTATCGCTTTGGCGTAAACGCTTTGCGCACCGCCCAGCGCCACGCGGCAACCGGTCATGACTTCATCAAACATCAGCAATGCGCCATGCTGGGTGCACAGCTCGCGGCAGCGTTTCATGAAGGGCACCGAGGCGCGCACAAAATTCATGTTGCCCGCAATCGGCTCAATCATCAAGCAGGCCAGCTCTGGCCCATGCAGGGCAAAAACCGCTTCGAGCTGTGCCAGGTTGTTGTACTCCAACACCAGCGTGTGCTGCACCACCTCGGGCGGCACGCCAGCGCTGGTTGGGTTGCCAAAAGTGGCAAGGCCGGAGCCCGCCTTGACCAAAAGCGCATCGGCATGGCCGTGATAACAGCCTTCAAATTTGACGAACTTGCTGCGTCCCGTGACACCGCGGGCCAGGCGGATGGCGCTCATGGCGGCTTCTGTGCCCGAACTCACCAGGCGCACCATGTCCATGCTGGGCACCAGGCGCAGTATTTCCTCGGCCAGCTCAATTTCGCGCTCCGTTGGCGCGCCGTAAGAAAAACCTTTCAGCACCGCCTTTTGTACCGCCTGCACTACTGCGGGGTGACCGTGGCCCAGAATCATCGGCCCCCAAGAGCCGATGTAGTCGATATAGCGTTTGCCGTTGGCGTCCCAAAAATAAGCCCCTTGTGCCCGTTTAATGAATCGGGGCGTGCCACCCACCGCCTTGAAGGCGCGTACAGGGGAGTTCACGCCGCCGGGAATAACCTGTCTGGCGCGATCAAACAGGATATTGTTACTGTCAGTGTTTGGTGTCATGAGCGGGTTGTTTGAAAAACAGGTCAGGGGTCAGGTCCGAGGGGGTCGGGTCTGTGGGGGTTGGGTCATCATCGGATTCGGGTTGTGCCCAAAACAGCCGGTCAGGGATGACATGCCCCATGCCGGGGCGAAAGCCGTTGTCCAGGCTGCGGTCCAGATACCCCAGCGCTTCAGTGAACGCCTCGGGCAGCGCCGTGCCGGTGGCCAACAATGCGGCAAGCGCCGCCGACAGGGTATCGCCGGCACCCGCAAACACTGCCTCAAAGCGCTCAAATTTCCCGTTTGCCAACACCGTTTGTGCAGACGCCAGAACGTTGTCGATAAACTGCTCTGGCAACGGGATGCCCGTGACCAGGGTATAAGGCACGCCGAACTCGTGCGCCGCCCGTGCAATGTCGCGCGCACTGGGACTTTTGTCGCCGCTCCAGTCTGGAAGCAGCCAGCGCCAAAGAGTACTGTGGTTTCCAGCCAACACCGTCGTTTGGGGCAGCAGCAGCTCTTTGAACGCGTCCAGGTAAGCGTCAATTTGCGTTTCAGTCCACCAGGAAAGATTGGGCATGTAGGCCACCATCGGAATGTCGGCATAGTCGGACGCGATCTCTGCGATCGCGCTGAGGTTCTCGGGTGTGCCTACAAAACCTACCTTGAAAACCTGCACGGCGACGTCCTCCAGGAGGGTGCGCGCCTGTTCGGTCACGGCTTCGTCGTCGAAGGGAAAATGATCAAAAATCTCTGTCGTGTCGCGGGAATATGCACCTGTCACTACCGGCAATGCATAAGCGCCTACTGACGCCACTGCAGTGATGTCGCCAGC